>JAEZRL010000475.1 GCA_023440945.1 Bacteroidota bacterium | reverse complement strand
TTTGTAAATAATTCGAAAGGACTATCGCTTAGTTCTGTATGGAATTTTGGAGATAACACAACATCTAATAGCAATCAACCCACACACCCTTATGCACAGGAAGGACAATATACCGTCAGCCTTACTGTTACAGATAAATTCGGTTGCAAAGACAGTATAACTAAACCGAAATTCTTAACCATTGCTAATCCTATTGCTTCTTTTACTTTGAGCGACACGTTTGGAATATGTCCGCCATTGCTAACGCAAACAAACAATCTGTCTCAAAATTATACCTCCCTTAAATGGAATTTTGATGATGGAAATACTTCTGAATTGCCCAATCCCTTTCATTACTACAATATGGGCGGCAGATATGAGCTTACACTTGTTGTAAAAGGACATGGAGAATGTTATGATACCGCTTCACGGATTGTATTGCTAAGAGGCCCTTCCGGAACTTTCGAATATGATGCGCAGATCGGTTGCGAACCTACTTCCATTCAATTTAGTTCTTCTGCAAAAAATACAGTGAAATACTCCTGGGATTTTAATAACGGTATCGTTACAACAACTAAAGATTCGTCAATAAAATATACCTACACAACTCCCGGAATTTATAAACCGAAATTGATAATTACAGATTCATCGGGATGTGAAGTAAGTGTTCCAAACACCGATTCAATTGTAGTAGCAGATGTAAAAGCAGTTCTTAAGGCAACGCCCCAAACAGGCTGCGATTCTTCAGAGGTGTTGTTCAAAGATTCTTCTATTGTGTACAATGATACGATCAATTCTTATCAATGGGATTTTGGAAATGGTATCACTTCTTCGTCACCTAATCCAACCAATCATTATACAAAACCCGGAACGTATAATACAACCCTGATCGTTACTACAAAACTTGGATGTACGGATACGACGCATCTTCCGCTAATGGTTAATGTCAATCCAAGTCCGAAGCTTATCATTACTTCTGCAGACTCAAGCTGCGTGGCTTCGCCTGTAAATTTCAAAGGTGGTTTTGTTGCCGATACGGTTGACAGAAGTTCAATGCAATGGGCATGGAATTTTGGTGATGGTTCTATCGATTCAAACCGAAATACAAGTTATACTTATAACAATGGTGGAGATTATAAAGTAGTGCTCACCGCAACAGACAAATACAACTGCACCGGTACAGCTGAAAAGATAGTTGCGATTATTCCTCCGCCGACTGTTAATGCAGGAAATGATACTGCTATTTGTCTTGGCAGTTCTATCAAATTAAATCCTTCAGGAGCTTTTAGCTATACCTGGGTTAATGATGGTTCGCTCGGATGTAGCAGGTGTGCTAATCCCAGGGCAAATCCTTCAGTTTCTACCGTGTATTATGTAACAGGCAAAGGTGTTTTTGGATGTACGGCACAAGATTCTGTTTTTGTAGAGGTAAAACAGCCTATCAGTTTATCAGTAAAAACAACCGATAGCATTTGTGCTGGAAGTTCTGTACAGCTTGCTGCTTCCGGCGCTGAAATTTATAACTGGCAGCCTGCAACCGGATTAAATAACAACACTATTCAAAATCCTCTTGCTTCGCCAACAACAACTACTACTTATACGCTGATTGGAACAGATAATAAGAATTGTTTTTCTGACACAACAATGGTTAAGGTGGAAGTATTTCCCATACCTCAGTTCAATATAATTGATACAGCTATCACGATAAATCTTGGTGCAAAAGATACCATTGAAACAACAAGTTCGCCTGATATTACTACCTGGGGGTGGACTCCCTCATTGGGCTTAAGCTGTAATAATTGTCCGCAACCTTTTGCACAACCACCATCAACCATAACTTATACAGCAAACGTAGTAAATGCAGGAGGTTGCACTGCTTCAGATCAAATAACTATCAAGGTGCTTTGCAATGGCTCAAATGTTTTTGTTCCGAATACTTTCTCTCCTAACAATGATGGTATGAATGATGTTTTCTATCCCAGAGGCGTAGGGCCTGTAAGGGTTAGAGGTTTCCGCATATTCAATCGTTGGGGAGCATTGCTTTTTGAAAGGAATAATTTTGATCTGAACGATCCTTCTACCGGCTGGAAAGGCGATTATAAAGGTAAACCTGTTGATGCCGGCGTTTATGTTTATGTTCTGGAACTTATTTGCGATAATCAAACGATATTCCCGATGAAAGGCAATGTGACGCTGCTGAAATAAAGCAGCTTTATTAAAGTATAATTAAAAAAGCGTATGATTTGCGTAATTAAAAAGCCCTGTTCTTAATGAAATTTAATGGGCAATTAAAATTTAAAAAAAAGCTATATGTGCTCATCTGCAAAATATTCTAAAGTAATACTTTTATGTTCTGTTCCATTCCAATATCCAAATACTGTACAGATGAAAAACTTATACATTCTTGTAATATTACTTATTACAGGAATTTCCGGAACTTATGGACAAGACCCTCACTTCTCGCAATTTTTTGAGGCGCCGCTTTTGCGAAATCCTTCCCTGGCAGGTATTTTTAATGGCGATGTAAGAGCACAGGCAGTTTACAGAAGTCAGTGGGCCAGCATAACCACACCTTACATTACCGGCTCTTTAAACGTAGAGTACAAACAGCCAATCGGCAAGATGGATGATTATATCACAACCGGTCTTGAGATATTATATGATAAAGCCGGCAGCACAAATTTTACTACTACCAATGTGTTGCCCGCTATCAATTATCATAAAGCGATGAGCACCGATAAAAGCAAATATTTATCACTTGGTTTTATGGGCGGTTGGGTGCAAAGAAGAATTGACCGGTCTAAAATCACAACCAACAATCAATTTGACGGAAATGGGTATAATCCCGGCCTTGCAGACGGTGAGACCTTTAATCAATCCAGTTATAATTATCTGGATGGAAGTGTTGGAATGTCTTATAATTCTTATATAGGGAACAATAGCGAACAAAGTTATTTTGTTGGTATCGCCTACCATCATTTCAACAGACCGCATAATTCTTTCTATAAAAATCCCGAAATCGAATTAAATCCAAAATGGGTAGTTTCGGGTGGGGTTAAATTTTCTGTTAATGAAGTTTCTTTTTTAACCTTACAGGCAGATTACAGCAAACAGGGGAATTATAATGAAGCTATCGGTGGCGCTATGTATTCGTATAAAATTGGAAATGACTACCAAAATCCTGATTACATCATTCATTTTGGGGGTTACTTAAGATGGAAAGATGCATTTATACCCGTTATTAAGCTCGATTATCACCCCTTTGCGATTGCTGTAAGTTACGATGTAAATACGTCTCCTTTAAAAACAGTTAGCCAAAGCCGTGGCGGATTTGAATTATCGGTTACGTATGAAGGATTTTTAGACAGGGGCAACAGCACAAAAGACGCTGTTATGTGTCCAAGGTTTTAAAAGTTTGTAAGAAAATTATTGAAATATAAGTGCATTTTTGAAATCATTTTTTTAATTTTAATTATTGTGTATGAATAGAAGTTTACATATTTTTTTACATAATTCTAAAAAACTACTCTTGCTCACATGCATTATTTGCATGGGGTGGCTTGCGTATGCCGCTGATAATGTGGATATTCCCCAAACTAACCTTCAAATAGTAAAATGTTATCCTAACCCGGCCACTTCTATTATCAACTTTGATTTTGCAAAAAATATCGACAAAACCTATACACTCCAGATTTATAGTTTTTTGGGGAAAGTTATGTCTGAAACACCTGTTTCTTCCAGTAAGGTTACTGTTACATTAAACGATTTTTATCGTGGTATTTATGTGTATCAATTGAAAGACAAAGCAGGAAGAATTATTGAATCAGGGAAATTCCAGGTGATAAAATAACTTAATTCAATTCCTGATATCTCTAATGTTCCTGATTATCCTGATGCAGAGATATCAATCAGTTTTATCAGTAAAATATCACTTACCTTCAAATCTCATTGATAAAATCAGCCATTTGCGAAGGCTTTAAGATATAATCTATTTTTATTCTCTCCATAGCATATTTTGGCATAAATGGAACAGAAGCTGTTGCAGGATCCTGCACGGCTGTAATTCCGTTGCATTGTTTAATAGCTGCCAATCCATCCGCTCCATCTGCATTAGCACCGGATAAAAGAAGACCAACAACATTTTCTTTAAAAGTATCTGCAGCACTTTCGAAACTTACATCAATGCTTGGACGACTATAATTTATTTTTTCAGAATAATCCAAAGAAAAAGTTTTGTTTTTTTCTATCAGCAAATGATAATCTGCAGATGCTACATAAATCACACTTTGTTTAATAATTTCCTTATCCTCAGCTTCTTTTACAGGCAAAAATGTTTTGGAAGAAAATAACTCTATCAACGCTGAATCAGAAAAATTTTTCCTGTGCAAAACAATAACAATTGCTATTGATAAATTTCTCTTAAGCAAAGGAAGAAACTCCAGGATAACTTCCATACTACCGGAAGAACCTCCTGCTATCAACAGCTTGTTTACTTGCGTCAATGTATTTTCCTCCATATTTTTTCCCTGTTATCAATCTGGCGATATTTATGCACGATAGAAGAAAACTTAAGGGTTTCTTTTGAACCTAAAGCCAAATAGCCAAAAGATTCAAGGCTTTGATCAAAAAGATTTAAAACTCTGTTCTGCAGATATTGATCAAAATAAATTAGCACATTGCGGCAAAGTATCAGTTGAAATTCATTAAAAGATGAATCGGAAACAAGGTTATGTGTTGAAAAGATCATTCTGCTGTTAAAACGCTCATCAAACCTTACACGATCGTATTGAGCAATATAATAGTTAGAAAAATCGGCCTTACCGCCTGATAAAATATAATTTTCTGAATACTCCTTCATCGCACTTAAAGGAAAAATTCCTGAACGTGCTTTTGCCAAAACTTCAGGATTTATGTCCGTTGCATACAATAAAGATTTATGCAAAATACCAGCTTCTTCCAGCATTATCGCCATAGAATATACTTCTTCTCCTGTTGAGCATCCTGCATGCCAAATACGTATATGCGGATAAGTAGCAAGTGTATTGAGAATTTGTTCGCGTATGGTTTTGTAGAAAGATGGATCGCGAAACATTTCCGTAACGTTTACGCTTATCGCTTCCACTACCCTGTTCAAATAACTTTTATCAGACTTTACTTTGTACCGGAATTCTGCAAAGCTGGGAAACCGGTCCATAGAAAACAAACGGTTAATGCGTCTTTTTAAAGATGCCCTTGTATAATTACTGAAATCGTATCCATAGATCTCAAGCAAGTCATTTATTATTATTTCGATTTGTTCATCATCAACCGCATTTACATCCACATTTGTTCTTTTTAAAATCATCCGAAAACAATTATTTATTACAAAGTTTAGCC
>JAEZRL010000404.1 GCA_023440945.1 Bacteroidota bacterium | reverse complement strand
CCAAATAACAATGAATATTTTTTTACTGCAGGATTAGATTTTACACCGGTAAAAAATGTTCACTTTATTCCTAATGTTTGGTTTACAAAATACGTTTCTAAACAGGCTGATGCAGACGATGATATGAAATCTGGTAACGATCTTGTTTATCGTGTTACGTTCTTTTATGAGTTTGGAAGATGAAATTCTATATAACCACAAGTTCACAAAGAAGGTACAAAGTGCACGAAGAAAAACCTTGTGGCCTTCGTGAAGAACGTTGAGATCTTTGTGGTTAAATTCCGTTCAATTATTAGGTTGTATAAAGAGTTATAACTTATCCAACAATTCAACAACACCTTCGCGTTTCAATATCAGGTAACCCAGACGATCGTTGCTGATGCCTTCTTTCAACTGGTAACTGAAGAGCAATTGATCATTTTTTACATCTGTTTCAAAATAGCGGAACTGTATATTCGGATATTTCTTCAGTGCTTCTCCAATCTCGTATAAATGCGTTGATAAAATAAATAATGAATTATGCATTTTACGCAGGCCTTCGATAACAACGGTGCTGCATTTCATCGCATCCTGCACATTTGTTCCTTTAAATAACTCATCAATTAATATCAGCCATTTTTGCCCGTCGCTTATTTTTTCGATTGTTTTACGAATGCGTTGCACCTCATTAAAAAAATAACTTTCCCCTTGTACAATATTATCAACAACCTGTATGTTGCTGAGCAATCCGTAAAATGTTGTCAAACGCATTTCCTGTGCAGGAACCGCCATGCCTATGTGTGCTAAATAAACAGATACGCCTACTGCTTTTATAAAAGTGCTTTTGCCCGCCATGTTTGCGCCTGTCATAAAAAGAAAATTTTGTTGCTGTGTAAGATTAACATCATAAGCAACAGGCGTTTGCAATAAAGGGTGGTACATTTGTTTTGCGTAAATCGAAGGCTCATCGCTTTCTATAAAAGATGGAAAGGTGTAATGATGTTTTTCTACGGCCAGTGCAAGACTGTACCATGCATCGAGTTTACTGTAAATTTCTATCAGTTCAATTGCTTCCTGTTTGAAATGATAACGCACGTAATGGCCAAAATGAATTACATCGTGTGGTGCAAGTTTTTTTTCCTTTGGCCATTCAAGCATTTCCCGCAGCAGGTCACGATTTAGAACGGAATGAATGCGTTGTATCATCAAATCCAAAGTGAGCGCCAAATTTTCACCTGACAAAATATCTGCAGTTTGTTTTAGCCCTTTTACAAACTCAATAAAATGTGTAACAGAATAACGCAAAAGAGAATAATCAGAACCATTTAGATATTTATAACTTGCTGCATTTACGGCGTTAGAACTGTGAGGAATACTCTCGATTGCTGTTTCATAAAATTTTTCAATTACCATAACGGTTCCATTGGTAATTGTTTCAGGCCATTGCGACAAAACTTTTGTTATTCCCTGCAATATCCTTTGCGTTTCAATAATTTTTTTCAGATCATTTAACGGCCTGCTTAAAAAAACACGCAGCCAATCTTTGCCGCCGATTGTCCTGGTGAAATCAAGATGATGAAAGACAGAATGCTCTTCTTCATGACTAAAAATGGAAAGATCGTTGATGGTCGTTTTGTCTGCCTGCATTAAAATTAGTTGAGCGTTATAGTTACAAGCGTTTACGCAGTGATTTTATAAATATAAATAAATTATGCTGCGTAGAATCCGAACACCTTCTTCAGCGGTTAAATTTCATTCGCATACCTTTTTGAGATTCATCAAACCCGGTTTTTCCATAAACAAGATGGCCATTTACAAAAGTATTTTGGATAGTTGCAGGAAAAGTAAAGCCTTCAAGCGGACTCCATCCACATTTGTATAAAATATTTTCTTTCGATACCGTATAAGGTTTATTCATATCAACTAAAACAAGATCTGCATAATAACCTTCCCGAATAAATCCACGCTCTTTTATTTGAAAGCAATCGGCCACAGCATGACTCATCTTTTCAACTAATTTTTCAATACTTATCCTTCCCTGCTGAACATAATACAACATTAATTGCAGCGAATGCTGAACAAGTGGCAAACCAGCATGTGCTTTTTCGTAAGGTTCATTTTTTTCCTGCCATGTATGTGGTGCATGATCGGTTGCAATAACATCAAGACGATCATCCAGCAATCCCTGCCATAATGCTTCTTTATTTTCTTTTGATTTGATGGCAGGATTACATTTTATCTGGTTGCCAAGACGATCATAATCATCTGCCGTAAAATGTAAATGATGTACACAAACTTCAGAAGTGATACGCTTTTCTTTGAGTGGGATCATATTTGTGAAAAGCTGTAATTCTTTTGCTGTGCTGATGTGTAAAATATGTAAACGGCTGCCATGCTTTTTTGCAAACTGAATGGCACGAAACGAACATTCGAAACAAGCATCTTCATTACGGATAATCGGATGGTCGGACGGTTCTAAAGTTCCTTTTTCTTTTTTCAGTCTTTCAAAATTTGCTTTGATTATAGCTTCATCTTCGCAATGTGTTGCTATCAATAACTCGCTACCCGCAAAAACCTTATCCAGCATCAAAGCATTATCTACAAGTAAATTTCCTGTTGAAGAGCCCATGAATATTTTAATACCGCATACGTCGTGTTTCTTTGCGTTTGTTTTAAGCACTTCTTCAATATTATCATTTGAAGTGCCCATAAAAAAAGAATAATTAGCAAGCGATGTTTGTGCAGCTGTTTGATATTTCTGTTCAAGCAGCTCTTGTGTAAGTGCAGCAGGAACGGTATTTGGCATCTCCATAAAAGCGGTTACACCACCTGCAACCGCAGCTTTAGATTCCGTATAAATATTGGCTTTGTGTGTTAATCCCGGCTCACGAAAGTGCACCTGGTCGTCAATCACTCCTGGTAATAGAAAATTGCCTTCTGCATTTATTTCATTAACGGCAAATTTTACATCAACAGATGCGTCTACCCGTTCAACTCTTCCATTCTTTATTAGGACATCTCCTTGTTTGATCGTTCCTTCATTTACGATCTGTGCATTTTTTATAATGTAATTCATGCGGCTTGTTTATGCTGCAAATTACGTGCTTCTGTTTTAGCTGTAAACAATCGGGAAATGACTGAAAGATTGATGCCTTATAAAATAGTAGTAGTTACAAAATTTAAGGAAATACAATTGGGCAAAAGACTTTTTCGCTTTTGCACAAGCTGCAATACAATCTACATAAAGCAAACAGCAAACATTGAGTTGAGTTATTAGTTCAATGTTTGCTGCTAAACGTAATACTATGGATGAATGTTATTTAGTACGAAGGTTAGAAGTCATCATCATCATCATCTAATCCGCTGTTATTATCGAACAGGTCAAATTCCTT
>JAEZRL010000342.1 GCA_023440945.1 Bacteroidota bacterium | reverse complement strand
GGTGGATACAATCGTGGCGGCGGTGGCGGGTACAATCGTAACCGTGGCGGCGGCGAAGGTGGTGGCTATAATCGCTATTAATCTATTCTGCCCAAAAATATCAAGTCCGGTTAATACCGGACTTTTTTGTTTTATTTAATGTAGAATTCTTTCTTCGAACGTTATCATCAAAGCACAAATTCCTTTTTTAGAAAACTGTTTAATTGATTATTCAGCATTATAGCGGAAATTGCAGCCGAGGCAAACCTAAAACATCTCCAATGGCTACAATTTTAGATCTGGTTGGTAACACACCTATGGTAGAATTAAAACATGTTACTGTTAACCCCGATGTTACTGTTTATGCAAAACTTGAAGGAAATAATCCCGGTGGAAGTGTGAAAGATCGTGCGGCTTATGGCATGATAAAAGGTGCCATAGACCGAGGCGAACTTAAACCAGGTATTAAATTGATAGAAGCAACAAGTGGCAACACAGGCATCGCACTCGCTATGATAGCAAGTTTATTTGGCTTTGAAATTGAGATAGTAATGCCTGAAGATGCAACAAGAGAAAGGGTTCTAACGATGCAGGCTTTTGGCGCAAAAGTCATTCTTACGCCACAGAGCAGAGGTATGGAGGCAGCTATTGATTATGTGAACGATCAGCTTACAAAAGGTGGTTATCTTAACCTGAATCAGTTTGCCAATCCTGATAATTCCGGCATGCATTATAAAACAACCGGCCCTGAAATATGGAAAGACACAAACGGTAAAATCACACATTTTGTTTCTGCAATGGGAACTACCGGCACTATAATGGGTGTTTCAGAATATTTGAAAGAACAAAATCAAAATATCCAGATCGTTGGTTGTCAACCTTCCGAAGGTTCACATATTCCGGGTATTCGCAAATGGCCCGAAGCTTACATGCCCAAAATATTTGACCGTAACAGAATAGATCGCACTGTGGAAGTGGATGAGCAGGATGCACGCATTATGAGTAAACGCCTTGCCAAAGAAGAAGGTATTTTTTGTGGGATGAGTAGTGGCGGTGCTGCTTATGCTGCGGTTGAAGTTTCTAAGAATTTGGATTCTGGTGTTATTGTCTGCATTATCTGTGACCGAGGTGACCGGTATTTATCATCCGATCTGTTTGATTAATTTTTATTTGCTGATTGGTTTCTGCCGCATTCCTTTACAATAATCGCTTTTTCTCTTTCTTATCGCTTCAAATAGAATAATTGAAGCGAATACAAACGAATATACAGTTAGGTCTTACTTGCCTTTGAGTAGTATGTAAAGTGATCTTTAAAAATAATAAAATAAGTTTTGCTTTTTTTTAACTTAATTTTATTAGCCTAAAACCTAACACATATGAAAATCTACCCGAAAGCTATCCTGTCACGTCCTGCCTGGTTGTTTACTGCATTAATTACTTTGATGTATTTTTCCTCAGGATGTAAAAAAATAGTTGATCACCTTCCAAAGTTGCACCTTACTACTGTAGCTTCGGGATTGAAAGCACCTATGGGAGTGGAAACGGATTCGAAAGGAAACATTTGGGTTGCTGAATCAGGTACTGCTAATAACGATGGAAAAGTAGTTGTGATTAAACCCACCGGTGAAGTGTATGATGCTATTATAAATCTTGCTTCCATAAAAAATGCTTCATCAGGAGAATTAGAAGGCCCGGCACACATGCTATTAGACAGGGGAATACTATATGTACTTGCAGGAAATTACTTATACTCTATTATTATAAAGGGCTTTGTACCGGGCGATAAACCCATCGATGCTGCAACACTGTCATACGAGGATATTGGTAGCTTCTCCCTGTCTTATCCGTATAAAAATAATGCTCACGACACACATCCTTACAATCTGACAAAAGGCCCTAACGGAGACTTATATATTACCGATGCGGGTGCGAATGCTATTATACATCGCAAAGGCCCGGGAATGTATGCTGTATTAGCAGAAGTACCCGGCATAACAAATCCTACACCTGTAGGGCCACCTACAATTCAAAGTGTACCTACCAGTATTTTTTATGATGGTCACGACTTTTTAGTAACCACATTGCTTGGTTTTCCTTTCCCATCCGGCAATGCGCTTATTTATAAAATTTCTATGTCAGGTAAGGTGAATGTTTATCAAAAAGGACTTACCAGTCTCGTTGATATTGAAAGAGGAAATTACTTTGGACAATTTGTACTTCAACATGGCAAATTTGGAGCGAAAGGTTTTGAACCAAATACAGGAGCACTATTGCAGACAAACGGCTCCTCTGCCTATACATTAATAAACGGACTTAATATGCCTGTAGGCCTTAAGCAAGCTGATATGAAAACCTGGTATATTACAAGTTTAGGAGATGGAACATTATTAAAAGCTTCTTACTATTGACAATAATGATGTAGGTGAAATGAATGACAAAAACCGGCCATTTTTTTATGAGCCGGTTTTTATATTATGATCGTAGACAAAAATCTTTCTATTTCTTTTTTGCTGCTTTTTTGGCCGCTTTTTTTGTTGCCGGTTTTGCTGTCTTTACTTTTTTGGCAAATGCATCAGGTACTTGCTCTTCTATCATTTTTTTTACATCTTCCAATGATAATTGTGAAAGGTCATCTGCTTCATATTTTGAACCATCTGCTTTTCTTCCCAGCTTCAGCATCTTTTTTCCAAAACGAATGAAAGGCCCCCAACGACCATTTTCGATCGCTATCTTTTCTGCAGACCATTGCTGTATAAAACGGTTTGCTTCTTTATGCAGTTTCTTTTCAATA
>JAEZRL010000326.1 GCA_023440945.1 Bacteroidota bacterium | reverse complement strand
TCATATGTTCATTATCAAATGGGGTATTACATCAAGCACTTTTACCAATCATTATTTGAAACGGGGCAAAGAGTTTAACGGCTTATTAAAAGAACCTATGCTGCCATTAACGGTCAGATTAAAAAATAAAGTGAAGAGATTGATGTCATCTTTCATTTCATTTGAATAATTAAGAACTGATCTCATTGGATTTCACTTCAATTCTTCTTTTTAAAAAATAGCTATAACCTCATGAATACACCACCTCTGGTTTCAATAGTAATGACAACTTATAATGGCACTGAATTTTTAAAGGCACAGTTAGATTCTATTATTGCACAAACCTATCCAAACATCGAGCTTATTATAGTTGATGATCACTCTACTGATAATACTTTCGAAATATTGAAAAAGTATTCTAACACTTATCCAAATATCCGATTGTTTAGAAATGACTCAAACATTGGCTATATCAGAAATTTTGAAAAGGGAATCATTTTAGCTTCGGGAAAGTACATTGCCCTTAGCGACCAGGATGATGTATGGGATGTTGATAAAATTAAAACAATGATGTGCGGATGGGAGCATGAAAGCATTGTTTATTGCAACTCCCAGTTAATTGACGAAGAAGGCAATAATCTTAATTTGAAAATGAGCGATATAAAAAAGATGGCAACTTATCATGATCATCTACCATTCCTGATCGGCAATTGTGTGTCGGGCCATGCTCTGATAATGCGTAAAAATTTTGCCTTGAGTGTGATGCCTTTCCCCGAAGAATGCCCGCATGACTGGTGGCTTGCATTTAATGCCTCCTGTGCGGATGGAGTAAAATTTGTGAACAAAACGCTGGTTCACTACAGGCAGCATAGCAAAAGTTCCATCGGCATGATAAAAAGCAAAGAAAGAAAAAAAACAAAACCTTCGAACAAGCAATCAATTCTTTGGATGAAAAACAGAATGAGAACTTTTGCGGATTGGGCTATTTCTAAAAGAGTTAATGATCATGAAATAGTAGAAAGGCTTGCAGTTTATTATTCCAGCTTTTCATTAATTAATGATTATAAAAGAATGATGTTATTTTTTCAATATCGTTACCGGCTTACAGCTTTAAAACATAGAAGCAAGTTTAGAAGATGGATATTTTGCTTCAAAATGTTTTTCAAGCTTGTTTAAAACTTAGTCTTTTAATATACGGTAGTTTTCAAAGTTGAATGGACGTATTCCTGTTGCTTTTTCAAACCAATACAATACCCTGTCTTTAAAAGAAAAATTCTTTTTTGATGTATCAATATCAATGTTCCAGTTTTGTCTTGCAATTCTTTCTTTCATAACTGCAGGATGCGTTGCTGTAAATTTTTCAAGCGAATCATACTCATTACCAAAATCATAATCTTCTTTACTTATCTTTTGCCAGGTTTCTTTGTTTTCATTCCAGTAACTGCCCATATTTTTTATTTTGCGCATCATTTGTTTTGGGTTTTTAACCCATCCGTAATGATACACAAAAGCATTAATTGGTTTCACCATTAACTTCTTCTCTCCTATTCTAAAACCCTGGGCATCTTTATAAGCAGTAATACTTTTATCGTTGCGGATAATCCTCACTTCACGGTCATACCAGGTACGGCTGTCGCCAACATAATCGTATGTGCCATAAAAATGCAGGTAATTGAATAATAAACCCTGTACCCGCTCATCATCAGCATATTTATAACATGCTTCCATGATTGCTTTGTAATATTTTTCATGTACCACTTCATCAGCCTGTATATAAAAAGCCCAGTCGCTTTCTTCGTCAATCAATTGAAAAGCTTTATTTGTTTCTGCAGCCAAAACAGTCCCACCTTTTGTTAAATGCTTATCCCAAATTGAATGATGAATATGAATTTTATCATCATCTATATTTTTTATTAACTCTTCTGTTTCATCATCACTATCACCTACCAACACAATCATTTCATCCACTAAAGGCAGTATTGAACGTATCGCTTCCACAACCGGATAATCATTTATAATCGCATTTTTTATAATAGTAAATCCAGATATCTTCATAAGTTTTAATTAATACTCTCTACCATTCACAATCCATCATTCATCTTTGCAAAGAACGTTAAATTTCAGGCTTATAAATTTTTACTTTTTTAAACAGGGTTCAACCAACAGTTGAAGTAAATTGCAGTAAAGGTTAGTGAATATGATAAATTTCATTCCGATATTTCCATTGGGTATTGTGGTGTATCCCGGTGAACATTTGAATCTGCACATTTTTGAAGAACGATATAAACAATTGATCCAGGAATGCTATGCGGAAGCTAAGCCCTTTGGTATTCCAACCGTGTTAACGAAAGGTATGGCAGAAATGGGTACATTGGTAGAGATAACAGAAGTTGCCGAAGTGTATGAAGATGGACGAATGGATATACGTACCAGAGGTGTAAGCGTTTTCAGGGTGCTCGAAGTGATAAAATCAGTACCTGATAGGTTATACAACAGCGCTATTGTAAATTATCCCAACAACGATGATGCAAAAAACATACAGCTTATGCGTCGTATTGTAGCCGGAATTCGTGAACTGCATCGCATGTTGAAAGTGAGTAAAGATTTTGAGAAACCAGATGAAGAATTGTTGAGTTATGATATTGCTCATCATGTTGGTTTAAGCTTAGAGGAAGAATATGAATTACTTGGACTTTTGCGTGAAGACCAACGTCTGGAATATCTTAAACGACATTTAAATAAAGTGATACCGGTTATTGCAGGCGCAGAAGTTTTGAAAGAGCGAATAAAAATGAATGGTCACTTTAAAGAACTGAAAGGTTTTGATCTTGATTTTTAAACATCGGAACTACGATTTATTAAATTTGTAAAGCCTCAGAATGTAAGCGGTAATTGAATTATGAATTCAGCTCCTTCGCCTTCTTTTGTTTCTACTTTTAAAGTACCCCCATGCGCTTTGATAATGTCATAACTTAAAGATAAACCCAAACCTGTTCCTTGTCCTGTTGGTTTGGTTGTGAAGAAAGGTTGAAAAATTTTATTAATTACTTTTTGAGGAATACCGGTTCCATTATCCGCTACAATAATTTCAAGCCCCTCTACCCCTGAAGCGAAACTATTAGCAGGTAATTTAATTCTTCTCGTGGTAACAGTTACTAAAGGTTCATAACTTTTTGAAGCAGCTTTCTTCTTTTCTGAAACTGCGTAAAAGGCATTGCTAATAAGGTTCAATAACACTCTTCCAATATCCTGTGGTGCAATATTTATTAAGCCAATAGATTCATCGAAATTTGTTTGAATGCCTGTATTAAAAAATTTGTCTTTTGCACGCAAACCGTGATAAGCAAGCCGCAGATATTCATCTGTCAAAGAATTAATATTTGTAAGTTCCTTTTGCCCTGTGCTCATTCTTGAATGTTGCAACATACCTTTTACAATACTGTCAGCCCGGCTGCAATGATGAATGATCTTTTCATTGTTGTTCACCACATCATTCGAAATATTTACTGCTTCTTTTATATTGCCTGAATTCAATTCTTCTTTTATTTCATTTATAAGTTCTGCATTTACTTCTGCGAAATTTTTTACAAAGTTCAAAGGGTTTTGTATCTCATGAGCAATGCCTGCAGTTAATTCACCTAGCGAAGCCATTTTTTCATGCTGAATTAACTGTGCTTGTGTTGCTTTCAACTCATGCAAAGTTGTATGTAATGTTTCATTAGCAGACGATAAAGATGTATTTGCATCTTTCAACTGATTTCTTGTTTTTGAAAGATCATCCACCATTTTATTGAATGCCTTACCAAGTTCTTTTATTTCATCACTTGTTTTTATCTGAACACGTTGCGTAAGATCACCTTTGCCAACATTCATGGCAGCGTCACGCAATGCAAGTACAGGAACAGAAATATTTTTTGCAAGCAGAAAACTTATTAATATGCCAATAAGCAAAACAATACCGCTTACTATTAGTGAAGTATTACGGATATTTTTTTCACTTTCGATAATTCCTTTTGTTGTAAAACCAAGTAGTATATAACCTGATAACAATGAAGTGTGAAAAGGTGACCGTTTTACAACAAGATCATCGTTGGAAATTAAGTCAGGATCAATCTTTAATCTATCAGGAAAAGTTTTAAATACAGAATGTTTGAGCGAAAATTTTGCATAATCCTGCTGCCAAACAGTATCTTCCTGTACAAGCGCTATAAACTGTAAACGCTTATCATCTTTCACAAATTCCATTGCCGTTTGCACACCTTCAAAATTCTGTTCTGTCAAAGCTATCTTAACGCCTAACGAAACTGTGTTAGCAAGATTTTGAACTTCTGTATTATAATTTTTAAGAAGAAGTTTCCCTTCCTGCTGTGGAAAATAATAGAGTGAAAAAAAAGAAAACATTAATACAACAGAAAGCACCGTTAGCCATATTTTTGTTTTCAGCGAAATGTGCATGTTGTTTCTTTGTGTTTTCAAAAAAATCTTTTGCCATCAACCAAAACCGTTTTTATGTCCGGCGGCACTGATTCAGAATTATCAATAATACCAATAGCACCCGGATTTTGAGCAACATAACTTTCCAGTTCTGCAATAGAATTAAAAAAATTTGGAGCAGATGCCTTACCCTGAAAAACAAGCGCCAGCCAAAATTTATTCAATTCATCGCTGCTCATGTCATATAATTTATCAGAAGTGGTTTTGCCAATAAGATTATTTGTTTTCATCAAAGCAATGTTTATTTTGGCACCATCAGGCCAGCGTTGCTTTTCGCCCTTAAAAACGGATTTCAATTCTGAAAATTTCATCATCGAAGGTGCTCCTTTCTGATTACTTATAACTAGAAGATCTACGTCCTGCGAATAGGCAACATTCATCAGCAAAGAAATGAGAAAGGATAGAAAAATTTTTTCCTTCATATCTTTCATTACCATTTTTAGAGTAAACCTTTTTTTCATGCTAAAATCCTATTGCAAATTGTGCAGTTACTTTATCATCCAAACCTTCAATTTCTGATTTCGTATGTTGATATTCTAACTTAATAACAGCAAGATAATTTATCTGGTAGCGCATACCTACAACAAAAGCAGTTGTATTATCCTTATGAAAATAAATTTCACCTGTTTGATAGTGAAGGTTATCAACTCTTATATAAGGAACCCATTTATCTTTTATTTTATAACCTGTATAAATGTAAGATGCGATGGTTTGCCTTGATCCGGTTGTATCTGTACGATCCGTTCCAATTGTACTTTCCGCCAACAACTCGTACTTCTTTCCAAAATAAGCAACAGAGCCGGTATATAAATTCTGATTCACCTGCCAGTTTACAACACCCAGATGTGTATCTGCACCTTTTGAAATAACATCATGGTAATAAGAAGCGCCAATGCGTAAATAATCAACCGGTTTAATATGTGCGGCTAAGGTTATAGATTTATTTTTATCATTATCCACAACTTCGTCGGAGCCTAAACCATTGCCAAGCATAACGTCATAACCAAATTTCCAGTTTCCGAGATCATGACCCTGCAGACTGATGCCAACGGTATGAAGAGGAATAATTTCTGCTTCAAACAACAATGGCCTTTCTATTGTTGGAAAAAAAACTCTTCCATGATGATAGGTATCATTCCAATAATTAAGTGGTGTGTGGTGTTTGCCAATAAGCACGTTGTGGTTGCCTGCATAATTATATTTAATTATAACCCTCTCAATGCTTACAGAAAATTCCGTTGGAGTAGTAGGGGTCCATTTAAAAACGCTTTCACCTAAAAAAGATAAGCGGTCATTTAATTCTGAAGTGATGAAAAGATCCTGCTCGCCGAAACCAAATGAAAGTTTGTTTTTATCGTAAGTAGTTAAGGCATCAACAAACCCTCTTATTTGTGTTCTTTGTGCGTTAATAACAGAGCAGGTAAGCAAAGCAACCAGGAACAGCAGCGAAGTTTTGCAGTGTACCATAGATAGTTCTTGTGCATAAATATAAAACATCTGCAACTTTCTACCACCTATTCTCTTTGCATATCTCAAATAAAAAAACAGCGGCAGTCGGAAAAAATTGTAGAGAATAAATTTATTTACAAAAGTTGCCGCAAACATTCATGCAAACTGCTTTCCCAATCTTTTATTTGTATGTTGTAAACTGATGTGATTTTTTCCTTGCTCATAACGGAATAAGCGGGACGTTTTGCGGGTGTTGGGTATTGTTCTGTTTTGATTGGATGTACATTGCATTGCAAGGCAGCATTGTTCCTGATAGCTGTTGCAAACTCATACCACGAAATAATTCCTTCGTTACTGAAATGATAAATGCCACTTTCGATTTTATCGGTTTGATGAATTTGCAGAATGATCTGTAAAATAGCTTCTGCAAGATCTTTTGCATACG
>JAEZRL010000303.1 GCA_023440945.1 Bacteroidota bacterium | reverse complement strand
ATTTTAAAAATGCTTTTGTCCAATGCTTCTGCAATTTCCTGGTAACTTACCATTATTTGTTTTGGAATACCGGTAACAAGGTCACGACCGTTAACAGGCAGATCATCGGGTGGTGTTTCAAGATCTTTCATCGCAGCACCGATCTGAATTTTTATTTGTTCGGCTGTTCTTTCACCAATCAATAAACTGTGATAACGACGCAGCGCTTCCATAATATCAGAAGTGAATTCATCACCCGCAATACGAATACTTTGATCGCAAACAATACCTGCCAGGGCAATAACGGTAATGCCTGTGGTACCACCACCAATATCAATGATCATGTTACCAACAGGTTCTTCCACATCAATACCGATACCGATTGCTGCGGCCATTGGCTCATGAATAAGATAAACTTCTTTCGCACCAGCCTGCTCTGCACTGTCACGCACGGCACGTTTTTCCACTTCGGTAATGCTGGAAGGAATGCAGATCATCATTCTCCAGCTTGGCGGAAACAAAGGTTTTTTAGGATAGATCATCTTGATCATTTCCCTTATCATCAATTCTGCGGCGTTAAAATCTGCGATAACGCCATCTTTTAAAGGACGAACGGTGCGAATGCTTTCGTGCGTTTTTTCGTGCATCAGCAAAGCCCGTTTCCCAACCGCTAAAACTTCTTTCGGATTATTCCTGTTAAGCGCCACGATCGAAGGCTCATTCACCACAATTTCTTCGTTATGTATAATAAGGGTATTTGCGGTACCCAAATCCATTGCTATTTCCTGAGTAAAAAAATTAAAAAGTGCCATTTATATGATTCCGGAGGTTATAATATTAAAAGTGCTTGCAAATTTGAACGAAATAAACCGAATAAACAAAGCATAAAAAGCAGAAATTTAAAGCAATTGCATTTATAAACAGCTAAATCTTTTACTTCTTAATAAAATCCTAATAATTTTTTGTTCATGCAATGTGCATCAATAATTTGTTTAATGATTTAAAGCGCAGTTAATGGAAGTCTGTTTTTGTATCTTTACAAGAGTAAAAAAGTTGCCTATGTTACAACACGAATGGCCTCTGTGGGAAGTGTTCATCAGAAGCAAACAAGGATTGGATCATAAACATGCAGGCAGTTTACATGCCGCCGATGCCGCGATGGCCATAGAAAATGCAAGAGATGTTTATACGAGAAGAATGGAAGGGATAAGCATTTGGGTGGTGGAAAGTAAATATATTCATGCAAATAATCCCGAGGAAGCAGGAAGCTTGTTTGATCCTGCTAACGATAAACCTTATCGGCATCCAACTTTTTACAATTTGCCTGATGAAGTGAAACACATGTAAAGACTGTAAGTTGTGAAAGGTGAAAAGAGAAAGGTGAAATTTCACATCTGCCGTTTCACTTCTTACTAAAAAGCATGACATTTTGAATAAGAAATTATTTATACATTATCTTCTTCATTTGGCAGATGATGCGTTGATTCTTGGTCATCGTAACAGCGAATGGTGTGGTCATGGCCCTGCTCTTGAACAGGATATTGCTATCACGAATATTGCATTGGATTTAATAGGACAGGCCCGGAATTTTTATCAATATGCTGCTGAAATTATTAGTGCTTCAAAAGAAAATGATACTGATAAAAATGCAGAAACCGAAGATACGCTGGCATATTTAAGAGATGCAATCGATTTTAAAAATTGTTTGCTGGTCGAACAACCAAAAGGTGATTGGGCTGTAACTACTTTAAGGCAGTTCTTCTTTAGCTGCTATCAATATTTTTTGTATGAAAAACTACAAAAAAGCGCAGATAAACAAATTGCAGCTATTGCAGAAAAAAGTTTGAAAGAAGTAACGTATCATGTTAAATGGAGCAGCGAATGGGTGATAAGATTGGGTGATGGGACAGGAGAAAGCCGTGCAAGAATGATAAATGCCTTGAATGAATTATGGAGATTTACCGGTGAACTTTTTATACCTGCATCTTATGAAACAGAAATGGCAAAACAGAATATTGGTGTTGACACAAATTTGATAAAAGATAAATGGATGCAAAAAGTAATATCGGTTTTAGAAGAAGCTACATTACAAATTCCTTCAGATGCTTGGATGCAAACAGGTGGTAAAGAAGGAATACATTCGGAACATCTTGGATATATTCTGGCTGAGATGCAGTTTCTGCAAAGAGCTTATCCAAATGCTGAATGGTGATAAAATAAGTTGGTTATGAACCAAACCTTGAAGTGTGCGACGCAACGAAGTTTAATAGCAGCACAAAAGCTGGTAACATAAAAAAGGAAATGATAACTGCACCGGACATATCGAAAGAAAAAATTTTGCAATTGCTGGAAGAAGTAAACGATCCGGAAGTGCCTGTTTTATCCGTAATGGATTTGGGTATTGTACGAGGTGTTGAAATAAAAGATGGTAAAATAATTATTTCGATAACACCTACATACAGTGGTTGCCCGGCAATGGATGTAATAAGGATGAACATTCGTTTGAAGATGCTTGAGAACGGTTATAAGAATACAGAAATAAAAACGATCTTATCGCCTGCCTGGACAACCGAATGGATGACGCAAAGTGGTAAACAAAAACTAAAGGCTTTCGGTATTGCACCGCCAAACCCATCACATAGCGTTTGTGATTTAAATGCTTTCCAGGAAGATGAAGCAGTACAATGTCCGCATTGCAATTCTTACAACACACAAATCGTTAGTCGTTTCGGTTCTACGGCTTGCAAAGCTTTATACAAATGCAACGATTGCAGCGAACCTTTTGATTATTTTAGAAGCCACTAAGTTCTTTCTACTGCAACAATCATTTCAAAATTTGAAAATGCCACCAATACTTTTTGAAGTAAAAGATTCGATCGCTCATATTACCTTGAACAGACCTGATAAGTTGAATGTTTTTAACAGGGAAATGGCTTTGTTACTGCAGCAGCATCTCGATGTCTGCAATGAAGATGAAAACATTCGTTGTGTTTATTTAACTGGTGCCGGCAGAGCGTTTAGTGCGGGACAGGATCTTGCGGAAATTGCAGATTCAAATGGTCCAAAGATGAACCAGGTTTTGGCTAAGCATTATAATCCCATCATTATAAAAATTCATCATTTAAAAAAGCCCGTTGTTACAGCAGTTAATGGTGTTGCAGCAGGTGCAGGTGCAAACATAGCCTTAACATGTGATATTGTTGTGGCTGCAAGGTCAGCTTCTTTTATACAGGCTTTTACAAAAATAGGTTTGATACCCGACAGTGGCGGAACTTATACTTTGCCACGTTTAATTGGCTGGCAAAAAGCATCCGCTTTAATGTTATCAGGTGATAAAATTTCTGCCGATGAAGCAGAAAGATTGGGAATGATCTATAAAGTTTTTGATGATGAAAATTTTATAGAAGAGTCGCTAAAAATTGCATTCAATTTAGCAGCAATGCCGTCACAGGCTTTACATTTAACTAAAAAAGCCCTGCGGTTATCCGCTACTCAAAATTTTGAAGAGCAGTTGATAAGCGAAGATAAACTACAACAACTTGCAGCTTCAACAGAAGATTTTAAAGAAGGTATACGGGCTTTCATAGAAAAAAGGCAACCGAGGTTTACAGGAAGATAATTTTTTATAGGTTTTGTGCTATTGTTTTATCATATCTTGTTAGCAGAATCTTTTGTATTTGCTTCTTTTACCCAGGTTGTAAGTACTTCATCATTGTTCATTAACAGGAGAACACCATTTTTTACCCTATAACGATTTGTTTGAGTGAAATTGGTTATAAAAGCTTTTTCGTTATAACCCGGACAAGCCTTTTTCGTCATAATAATATCCGGTCCAAAAATAATTTGGTTGTCTTTATCCAAAGTGAATGTTCCGCTCATATTGTTACAACCTGTATTTCCATAAAAACTTTTATCGGCCATATTAATTGTAATTGTCGGCGCTTCAACAGGCAACTTTTCATTTTTTTTTAGTTGTAATTGCCAGGTGCCGCTCAATGCTGAATCAGTTATAACCGGTATAGTATCCTGGTTTGCTGGATTCGTTGCATCGGTAATGGGATTTGTACTACTGCTGTTTGTTACAGTTGCTGCAGGATTTTTTGTTTGCGAATTACATGCGAGTGCAATTGAAAGTAATGTTATTAGAAGAATTTGTTTCATGACTTTCCTTTTTGCTATTACATCCAATTTTTTTGCCAGTATACATTTATCTTTTGTTATTATTCAACTCATTGTTGCTATAAAGAATTTCGAAGCGATCTTATTACAAATACAGGTAATAATCTTTAAGAAGTTGTGCGAATTCATCAGTGTATTTTCCTTCTTTGTCTTGAATAGAAAGTTCGGATCGTTTTACTGCTGTTTCTTTTCTATTAAAATATAAAATGCTTCTGAAAAAAGAATGTTTGTATGATTGTTTAACCAGTAGTTCCTCCTTTAGAAAAAATTGATTTTGTATGGAGAGTTCTTTAAAACAAGTTGTTCTGCTGAACGGAAGTAATATACCAAAACTGCCGTCTATTGTAAGTTGTTTGTTAATGGCATGTAACAAATCTTTTAATGAAAGTTGCGAGCTATGAAGTGCGGTGTTTCTTTTTTTATCCTCACTTTTAAGGTCGTTCTCATAAAAAGGAGGATTGGAAATAATAAGATCGTATTGATATTTTTTTTGTTCATGATCCTGTATAGCTGCATGATGTACTTGCAAATTTTCTTCCCATGGTGATAATTTAAAATTTGAAGCAGCCTGTATTGTACTTACTTCGTCTATTTCAACTGCATCTATTTTCAGGTGTGGATTTTTTTGCGCTATCATTAATGAAAGTAGTCCCGTTCCCGTTCCGATATCGAGCACATTTTTAATTTCCTTTTTTTCTGTTGCTATTTTATTTGCTGCCCATGCACCAAACAAACAAGCATCTGTACAAACCTTCATTGCACAATGCTCCTGGTGAACAGTAAATTGTTTGAAACGGAAATAAGAATTAGGCATTCACGAAGATTAAGATTCAGTTGTATTATATGCTTCTGAAAGCAGGTTCTCTAAGTCTAACTGTTCGGTTATCATTTGCAGATTTCCTTGTTCATCATAAGGCCATTGTTCTTTCGGTTTATCCCAATACAATTCAACACCGTTGCCATCGGGATCATCAAGATAAATGGCTTCGGAAACGCCATGATCGGCTGCACCGGTTAATGGATATTGTGCATCAATCAAGCGTTTTAAAATAGTTGCAAGATCTTTTCGTTGCGGGTACACTACGGCTGTATGAAATAATCCAACACTCCTTTTGGGTGCAGGCGGAGCATCTTTACTGTACCAGGTATTTAAGCCAATATGATGATGATAACCACCAGCCGAAATGAACACCGCCTGGTTTCCATAGCGTTGTGTGATTTCAAAACCTAACAGATCGTGATAGAAAGCAAGCGCCTTATCAAGATCAGAAACCTTTAAGTGTACATGGCCGATTCGTGTATCTTGCGGAATTTTATAACTCATTCTGCAAAATTATTCAAACTTTTATCTTTTAATAAAGCTTCGAAAAAGCATAAGATATGAAAGTAACTATTATCGGAACCGGCAATGTTGCAACCGTTTTAGGAAAAACGATCCTCAAAGCAGGTCATGCTATTCACCAGGTTTTTGGTAGAAATGCTGCAGCAGTAAAAGAACTCGCTTCGGCTTTACGTGCAACTCCTATAACCGAAACTAAAAAGTTGGATAGCAACACAGATATTTTTTTTGTTGCCGTTTCGGATAAAGCTATTGCAGAAGTCTGTCAATCTTTACCAAACAATATTCTTACTGTGCATACAAGCGGAGCAGTTTCAAAAGATATTTTGAAAAATGTTTCGAAGAATTATGGCGTGTTATATCCTTTGCAAAGCTTAAGAAAAGAGATGACCGAACTGCCCATTATTCCGTTGTTTGTTGACGGATCTTCTGCTGAGGTAATTGAATTGTTGACAATCTTTGCAAGATCACTATCAAGTATTGTTCAGTTTGCAAACGATGCACAAAGGTTGAAGCTTCATCTCGCTGCTGTGCTATGTTCAAATTTTCCAAATCATTTATATGCTTTAACAGAGATATTTTGCAGGAGAGAAGCCGTTAATTTTTCTGCATTGCAACCTTTAGTAGAAGAAACAGCGCTGCGATTAAGAAATTTTTCGGCGTTGCAAATGCAAACTGGTCCTGCAGTAAGAGGTGATGAAGAAACAATGAAAAAGCATTTGGATTTACTCCAATCCTATCCTGTCATTCAAAACATTTATACCATTTTATCAGAAAGTATTATGCAGTTAAATGATGAAGAAAAGGATGAAGCAATATAATAATGAGATTTTTCGAAATTAGTTAATCAAATTTTATCTGGTCAAAATCATCTTGACAGTTCCTCTGAATAAAGCAATCATTTCACCATTTTCTTTTTCGATATGGATATCAAAAACATTAATGCTTTTGTGGAAGCTTTTTTGTGTTGCTGTTGCAATTAAAATGTCGTTTTCATAAGCAGGTTTTAGAAAGGAAATAACAGCTTCGATAGTAACAGTTTTTTCTTCTGCTGAATTTGAAGCAAATGCCAACGCACTGTCTGCAAGAGAAAAAGCAATGCCGCCATGAGCAATTGCAAAACCATTCAGCATTTCTTTTCTTACCGTCATTTTTATTTTGCTGTAGCCTTCTTTTGTTTCCATTATTGTTACGCCAAGCCACTTGCTGAAGTTGTCAGCTTCTAACATTTTTTCAATTGAAGGAAAAGCTTTTTTACCATTCATTAATGAAGAAAAATATCTGTTTAGTTATCACGTTACCCTAGAGAAAAGAACATTCATGAAGTATTCAAATTAACTAAACCATCTCTTTACTCGCAGCTTCGAATATCTTTTTCTCCTTCCATTCGTACCATTTAGCAGGTGCAGTTTTCTTGAATAAAGTATCTATACTGCGCATGCCAACTAAATTCCAGGCGCCTTTCAACTTTCCGGAAACAGAGCTGTTCAAGGCACGGAGACTCATTGCAAAACCGCTGTCCAAGTATTCCATGTGATGCCAGTAACCGCCTGGCATAAATAAAGTATCGCCATGTTCGAGCGTAATATCAAAACCTTTTGCGTACTTCAATGCAGGGAATTTTTGCAGATCAATCTTACTTTTTTCAGCATCATAATAATTGCTGAAATCTGCAAGGCTCAATACTTCAAATGGCTTTCGATATAATTTAAACTGTTCTTCAAACGGAAAAAGTAAAACACGTTTTCTTCCGATAAATTGTGTATGAAGAATATGACTGAGATCAATATCAAAATGCATGTGCGTGATAGAACCTTTACCACCCACAAACAACATCGGCACACGCTTTACAAAGCCTTTCATATATTCATCCGGCCAGGTAAAATCCTGCGTAAGTTGCGGTGCATGACTAAATATATTGAACAGGAAAATGCGCCATGCAGCAGGCCCTTTGCTTATCATATCAACATAATTACCAAAAGTGGTATAATCGTCTGCTTTATTAACAGGTGTATAAGCATCACTTTTTACATTGTTGTAAATGCCAACCTGTTTATCGCCCACTATCTGTTTAAAATAATCCCAGTTCCATTTGTTATAAGCAAGCCATTGTTTTGAAAGGTTTTTTATAACAACCGGTATTTGCGGTTCGAAATATTTTTTTTTAAAATTCTCAGGGGTAATTTCATTAACAACATCAACGGGATTTAATTGCATTGGTAACAATTTTGCTGCAAATTTAAATTGAACTAATTGTTAACACAATCTTATTTACTATCTTAATTGTTTTTCATCTACAATTA
>JAEZRL010000280.1 GCA_023440945.1 Bacteroidota bacterium | reverse complement strand
ACTTTAACTGCGGACACCACTGTTCTTTTTGAAGATGCTAAAGATGGTATGCTCGGCTTACGGGTTGCACACGAGTTGCAGATACCATCAAAAGAGGATGAAAAATACGCTGATGATAAAGGCAATATAACTGTGGTGAAAGGCGGGAACGATACCATTGCCAGTGGTAATTATCTTACAAGTGAAGGTAAAACCGGGAATGATGCCTGGAGCACACGTGCAAAATGGTGCAAGTTGTATGGAAAAATGGATAATGATTCAATAAGTGTTACCATTATAGATCATCCAGCCAATATAAACTATCCTACTTTCTGGCATGCACGTGGTTATGGCCTATTTGCGGCAAATCCTTTAGGTGAGAACATTTTTACAAATGGTAAAAGCGCGAAAAACCTGAAACTTCAAAAAGGAGAGTCTGTTACATTCCGCTATCGCATTGTTATTCAAAATGGAAATACAACACTTTCATCTCATCAAATAAATGCTTTAGCGGATGATTTTGCTAGTGAGAAGTAAATACTGAATGATAAAGCAAGCCTTCCCGAAATTCCTACAGCATGTAAAATAAAGAAGAAGCTGCCTCAAATATAATTTAGAGACAACTTCTTTAATATTTCTTATTTATAGTGATCGTGATCCATTAAGCGTGTTCATGAACATCATTTCTGAATACGACTGTTCCATCAAATACATCCACTAATACAGGATGATTTTTATCTATCGTTCCACCTAAGATTTTTTTGCTTAACTGGTTCACGATTTCTTTTTGTATCAAACGTTTTAATGGTCTTGCACCAAATTGCGGATCATAACCATTTTCAGAAAGATAATCCACTGCATACTCACTGAACTCAAGATCAATTCCGTTGTTGGCAACAAGATGTTTCAAATGTTCCAATTGAATTTTTACAATGCCTCTTATTTCCTTTCTCATCAATGGATGGAACATAATTATTTCGTCAATCCTGTTCAGAAATTCGGGACGAATGGTTTGCTTTAGCAATTCAACAACCTGGTCTTTTGTTTTGTCAACCACTTCTTCCATGTTGCTTTCATTCACATCCTCAAAAGCTTCCTGTATAATACTGCTTCCCATATTGCTGGTCATGATGATAATTGTATTCTTAAAATTCACTACACGACCTTTGTTATCTGTTAATCGCCCATCATCCAAAACCTGCAACAATACGTTGAACACATCAGGATGCGCTTTTTCAATTTCATCTAACAATATTACACTGTAAGGTTTTCTTCGAACTGCTTCTGTTAATTGTCCTCCTTCTTCATAACCTACATAACCCGGAGGCGCACCAACCAAACGCGATACGGTATGTTTTTCCTGGTACTCACTCATGTCAATCCTTGTCATCATGTTCTCATCATCAAACAAATATTCCGCTAACGCTTTTGCCAGTTCAGTTTTACCTACACCGGTAGTACCAAGGAAGATGAAAGAACCAATTGGTTTTTTAGGGTCATGCAAACCTGCACGGCTACGGCGAATGGCATCGGCCACAGCTTCTATCGCTTCATCCTGACCCACGACACGTTTGTGCAATTCATCTTCCAGATTTAATAATTTTTCTCTTTCACTCTGCAGCATTTTGTTTACGGGGATACCTGTTGTTTTTGCAACAGCTTCTGCAATATCCTCCGCATCTACTTCTTCTTTTAGTAAACGATGTTCGCTTATTGTTTCAAGTTCTTTGGTATTATCTTCTATCAGCTTTTCCTGTTCTTTTATTTTGCCGTAACGTATCTCTGCAACTTTACCAAAATCGCCTTCACGTTCCGCTCTTTCTGCTTCGAGTTTTAATGCCTCGATGGTTGCTTTGGAGGCTTGTATTTTTTCAACAACTTCTTTTTCTTCGCTCCATTTTGCTTTTAAAGTATCACGTTGAACGCTCAATAAAGAAATATCTTGAGCAAGCTGTTTCAATTTTTCTTCGTCGTTCTCCCGTTTGATTGCTTCTCTTTCAATTTCCAACTGGCGTATTTTTCTTTCCAGTTCGTCCAGTTCTTCGGGCATGGAGTTCATTTCGAGACGAAGTCTGGCTGCACTTTCATCAATCAGGTCAATCGCTTTATCAGGTAAAAAACGATCAGAGATATAACGGTTGGATAATTCAACTGCTGCAATAATGGCTTCATCTTTTATCCGTACATGGTGATGCGTCTCATAACGATCTTTAATACCACGCAAAATGCTTATTGCATCTTCTACACTTGGTTCATCAATCATCACTTTCTGGAAGCGGCGCTCCAATGCTTTATCCTTCTCAAAATATTTCTGGTATTCATTCAAAGTTGTAGCACCAATCGCTCTTAATTCACCCCGAGCCAAAGCTGGTTTTAAAATATTTGCTGCATCCATTGCACCTTCTCCGCCGCCTGCTCCAACAAGCGTATGTATCTCATCAATAAAGAGAATTATTTCTCCATCGCTTTCTGCCACTTCTTTTATAACACCTTTCAAACGTTCTTCAAATTCTCCTTTGTATTTTGCACCTGCTATCAACAAGCCCATATCCAGCGCAAAGATCACTTTGCTTTTTAAATTTTCAGGTACATCGCCATTTATGATCCTGATAGCTAAACCTTCTGCGATAGCCGTTTTACCAACGCCTGGTTCACCAACAAGAATAGGATTGTTTTTGCTTCTGCGCGATAAAATATGGAGCGTTCTTCTTATCTCTTCATCGCGGCCAATAACCGGGTCGAGTTTACCGGTTCTTGCCATTTCATTTAAATTCTTTGCATATTTCTGCAAAGCATTGTATTGCTGCGAAGCTGTTTGCGAATTGACCGTAGAACCTTTGCGAAGATCTTTTATCGCAGCCACCAAACCCTTTTCAGTTAAGCCTGCATCTTTTAAAATTTTAGCTGTATCATCATTGCCATGCACAATGCCAAGTAAGATGTGTTCTACGCTTACAAACTCATCACCAAATTGTTTAAGTGATGAAGCTGCACGAAGCAATGCATTGTTTAAATCACGGCCAATTGCCTGTGCAGGATCGCCGCCTGAAACTTTTGGCAAACGGCCAATGCTATCATTTATTTTTCCTTCAACATAAGGCACATTTATGTCGTTCTTTTTTAATAAATATTCCACAGGGCTGTCCTTATCTTCAAGCAGAGCTTTTAGCATGTGATTGGTTTCAATGGTTGGATTACCATTATTGAATGCCACCTGCTGCGCCGATTGAAACGCTTCCTGTGCTTTAATTGTATAATTGTTTAAATTCATATTCGTTGATTATTTTGATGTTCTAAAGAGATTCACATTTTTTTACTTATTGCATCAAGTATTGTGCTACTATCGTCTTCGTTGTGTCACTCACTTATACGCCTTTCTATAACTCACCTTGTTTTCAAATCGTTGAATAAAGAATCAGCAGTACAAGAGCGCGGACGCAACTAAAGCCAATCAAAAACACCAGTTGGTAACAAAAGCCTTTCTATTAATGCAAAAGGTAATCCAAGCCATAAAAGAGGAAATTATGACTGCTTTTAATTGTGATATGTGCCTGAAAGTCAGGCAGCTATTATGGTTTATGCTATTCTTACAGATGTATTATTGTTTATCGTAAACCAGGTATTCGTACGAATGCAATTTATAATCATCAGAAGGGTTAAGCAACTGTACCTGCACTTTATGGTTTCCTGGGGGTAAATTGTATTTCCAGTAAATATCGTTTCTGCGTACCAGGTAATTGGTTGGCATAGAAATGATTTCTGCGGCATTACTGTCAATTGTTACCTGCACCTGTAAAACCGTATCAGTGACATTTCCTTTTTTTATTGCTTCGCCTTTTAATACAAAACCAATGCCTTCGAAACTAAATTCAAGTTTTGTCACATTATCATTCCACAACGAAATTTTATTAACAGGTTTTAGTCCTTCGAAACTTTGCTCAAAGCGTACCGGCAAAGGTTGCTGTGCGGCAATGGTTACAGACTGATCACCAACGATACCACCATAACGTTGTATCATTTCAAGTGCATGTTTATAACTAAGCAGGTACACCTGGTTTAAAGACATGGTTGTGTATTTGAAGTTGATGTCTTCCGCTTCTTTCAATCCCATTTTCCAGTAATCCGGAATTTTACTGTAGCCGAGCAAACAACCCAGAATACCACCTGCAGTGGAAGGGTTGCAATCTGCGTCCTGTCCTGCACGTGCAGCGATCTCTATTGTTTTACCAAAATCCATATTACCATAAAGCAAACCTAAAACAACATAAGCTGCATTGATCTTTGCATCAATATTGAAAGCATTAAAAACACCGTCGGGGCAACCAATATCTGATGACCATTTTTTCTGTAACTCAAACCATGTTTGATGCCAGTCATCCGGAAATCTTTTATGCCAGACAATAACATCAGAAATGCATTGATAAAATTGTGATTGTTCAGGAATGGTTTGTAATGCATTCATCACAATGTCTTCGATGTTGTCAGAGGTATAACACAAAGCATACATACTGCCAACAAATACACCGCCGTACCAGCCATCGCCATAATTCATAATGTGACCAATTTTGTTGCTCATGGTAGCAGCGGCATTGGGCATTGCAGGAGACATTAATCCTGCAAAATCTGATTCTATTTGGTAATCTATATCATCTGCATGTGGGTTGTATTGCCATTCGCCGGAATGTGGTGCTTTTATTCCATTTAAAATATTATATCGGGCAGATTGATTGGCATGCCATAGAGTATAACCTGCAT
>JAEZRL010000260.1 GCA_023440945.1 Bacteroidota bacterium | reverse complement strand
GTGTATAACCCGGCAACAAGTCATTTTTAAATTGCTCGCTTTTCGTAATAAGCAGCTCAAAAAAAGTTTGAACAGATTGAACTGTTTTTTCTATTTCAGAACGTAAAAACAATTTTACATCAACCAGAACCTGGTCGTTGCGACTGCGGGCGGAATGAATTTTTTTACCTGTATTACCTAACTTCTGCGTTAGTAAAAATTCTACCTGCGAATGAACATCTTCGACATCATCTCGAATTTCAAACTTTGAATTCTGGATTTCATCATAAATTTCTCTCAATTCATGTACAAGTAAGTCTGCTTCTTCGTTTGTTAATAAATTAACACTTGCAAGCATTTTTGCATGCGCTATATTTCCCAATACGTCGAAGGGAGCTAATAAAAGATCGAATTCACGGTCTTTTCCAACCGTAAATTGTTCTACTTCTTTGCCGCCAACCCCTAAAGGGGAGTTATTATTTTTTTGCCAGAGTTTCATGTTCTTTATCTATACTTTCTTCCCGGATTTTGTTTATTATGAAATATTGAAGTAATAACATGATTTGTTTTTCTTCGTCAATCAGATAAACAATACTAAATGGAAACCTTTTCGTTTTTGTCTCATAAAAATGCTTGTAACTATTCTTGAATGAATAAGGAGATTCAGCAATAGAAGTTAGAGTGTTTAGAACTATCCCTACAAAATTTTTGATGCATAAAAACTGTGATATTTATACCATGCGATTGTTTTGATATACTCTTGTAGGGCTCTTTTGCGAAAAGTAATTTTATAAACAGCCATTAATCTTTCTTGTAAAGAAGTTCATGGACCAATTTATCGACTTCTTCTTTAGTAACAACCTCACGTGTTTTAATGTAGTCTTCATATTCTTCATCGAGTATTTGTTTCATTTCATCGGAATATTCGTCCTCTTGTAAAAGCTCATATATTTCTCGCAACTTTTCATCTGAAAAGTTATCAATCATTCTATGCAATTCTTTTCTAAGTAAATTCTCCATACATATGCTTTATACGAATTTACAAACTTTATAAAACGTTCATTTTAAAACTTTGTCCAGCAATTCTATATACAAATTAATCCCACTCTTTATTTCATCAACATAAACAAATTCATCTGCTGTGTGGCTTCTTGCACTATCGCCAGGGCCCATTTTTAACGTTGGAAAATTCATCAATGCTTTATCACTTGTAGTGGGCGAGCCGTAATAACTTCTTCCCAAAGAAATTCCTGCTTTTATTAATGGATGGTCAATCGCAATGGATGTAGAACGAAGGCGCGAACTGCGTGGTTGCACATCACATTGCACATTCTGCCGTATGATACCAAGCACTTCTTCAAAAGTATGTAATTCATTCACACGCACATCAACAGTAAACTTACATTCATGCGGTACAACATTGTGCTGAGACCCTGCATTGATAATGGTGACACTCATCTTCATCGGCCCAAGAAGATCAGAAACTTTATCATACTTATATTGCATGAACCAATGAATATCCTTTACCGCTTTATAGATAGCATTTTCACCTTCTTCCCTTGCTGCATGACCTGCTTTTCCATGTGATGTGCAATCAAGTACCAGCAAACCTTTTTCTGCAACCGCCATGTTCATTAAAGTTGGCTCACCTACAATACCAAATTCAATTTTTGGTAATCGTGGCAATAAAATTTCAACACCGTTATGTCCTGAAATTTCTTCCTCAGCAGTAGCAGCGATAACAAGATTATAATTAAGATCCGCCTCGTTATAAAAATGAAGAAAAGTTGCAATAAGGGATACAAGACAACCACCTGCATCATTACTTCCCAGTCCATATAATTTCCCGTCTTTTTCCAACGGTGTGAAAGGATCAAGTGTGTAAGCTTTGTTTGGCCTTACCGTGTCATGGTGCGAGTTGAGTAATATGGTTGGCTTGCTTTCATCAAAATATTTATTCTTTGCCCAAATGTTGTTAAGATAATTATACGTAACAACACCTTTTGATTCTAAAAAAGTGTCAATTATCTCAGCCGTTTCTTCTTCTTCTTTACTAAAGGAGGGTGTAGCAATAAGTTTTTTTAAAAGAGAAACAGCGTTGTTATAAAGTATGTCTAAGTTTTGGTTATGCATGAATGATGCTTGTTCCTGATTTATTTTCTATTAACTGCGGTAACTTTTCCGCCTTACCAATAATAACTTTATGAACGCCTTTTTGCAAAGCTGCAAAAGCATTATCCAGTTTTGGTATCATACCTGCAAATATTTTTGGCAGACCTGATTCTGCGGACGGTTTTTTCAATTCCTGGTAATAATCCCAGTTTAAAGTGTTGATAACAGAACTTTCGTCATCAACGTCTAATAACACACCTTCCTTTTCAAATGAATATATCAGTTCCACTTCATATAAACCGCTCATCGATTGAGCAATTTCCTGTGCTATTGTATCTGCATTCGTATTTAGCAATCGCCCTTCTTTATCATGAGTGACCGGCGCCAAAACAATATTTAAACTTTGGTCCAGTAAATTTTTTAATAAAGAAGTATTTACTTCATCTACGTCGCCAACAAAGCCATAATCAATTGTTGAATGAATGCGTTTGTGTGATTGAATAACATTTCCATCTGCGCCGCTTAATCCAATGGCATTACAATCTTTTGATTGCAATTGTGCTACAATATTTTTATTGATAAATCCGGCATAAACCATTGTAACGATCTTCAACGTTTCTGCATCGGTTATTCTTCTTCCTTCGATCATTTTTTGCTCTACACCTAACTGCGCTGCAAGCTTTGTTGCAAGTTTACCGCCACCATGCACTAAAATTTTTTCCCCTTCGACCATTGCAAAAGCTGATAAAAAAGATGCAAGTTTTTCTTCATCATCAATTATATTTCCACCGATCTTTATAACGTAGAGTTTACCCCTATCCCCTAAAGGGGAATTTTTAATCTTCTGGATCGTTTCTTCAATCTTATTTAATACGGCTTCTTTATGTTTGAAAACTTCCTCGTTATTGAATCTCAAAACTGTAAGTCCTAAACCTGTTAGATATGTTTCTCTTTCTGCATCATTTCTTTTTACGTCATCTAATTCATGGACTGAACCATCTAACTCAATTACTAATTTTAATTGATGACAATAAAAGTCGACAATATAATTAGCAATTGGATGCTGCCTTCTAAACTTTAACTTCCACCTATTGATGTGCAATTCATTCCACATTGCCTCTTCTGAAGGAGTCATTGTGTTTCTTAATTCCGTTGCCCTTTGAAAAATCAAATTGGTTGCTCCATAAAACATATTATCTTTCATAGCAAACTTTTCGATTTATTCATTACTCCCCTTTAGGGGATGGGGGTTCAATATCTCACTTATCACAGCCTGCGCTGCCCACACCCTGTTACCTGCCTGTTGTGTGATAATGCTGTTTGGCCCATCAAGAATTTCATCACTTAACTCTACATTTCTTCTTACGGGTAAGCAATGCATTATTTTAGCATTATTAGTTAGTTTCAATTTATCTTCTGTTAACATCCAGTCAGGATCGTTTTCATATATCTTTCCATAATCTTTAAAAGTGCTCCAGTTTTTCACATATACAAAGTCTGCATTTTTCAAAGCTTCATCCTGATTGTTTGTAATAGTTGCACCTTTCGTAAACTCTTCGCTTAATTCATAATCTTCCGGATGCGTGATAACAAAATCAGCTTCTCCCCATGCGTTTATCCATTGCGCAAAACTGTTGGCTACGCATTGTGGTAATGCTTTTACATGAGGAGCCCAGGTAAGAACAATTTTCGGCCGACGGTCGACTGTTGACGGTTGACGGTTAAGCACTTCCGTTATCGTAACTACATCTGTTAATGATTGTAATGGATGAAGCGTCGCACTCTCCAAACTTATAACCGGAACACCGCAATATTTTATGAATTGTGTTATGTATAGTTCGCTGTAATCGTCTTCCCGGTTTTTCAGCGAAGGAAAAGTTCTGATGCAAAGAATGTCAAAATAACTTCCCAATATCGGCGCTGCATCTTTAATGTGTTCAACTTTATTGCCACTCATGATCGCACCTTCTTCAAATTCAAGTGCCCAGCCTTCTTTATCAACATTAAAAACAATTGCTTCCATGCCTAAATTGCTGGCGGCTACCTGTGTACTTAAGCGTGTACGCAAACTTGGATTTAAAAACAGTAAGCCAATCCGTTTGTCAGCGCCTAACTTACGGTCTTTAAATGGATCTGCTTTGTATGCCAATGCTTTTGAAACCATTGCATTGATCGCCTCTCTTAAATTCCCTCCTAAGGAAGGCTCTTGTAAATCATAAACGGAAGTGAATTGCTTCATGTTTCTAATCGCGGTGATATTTATTTTTATGAACTTAACTGTATTACTACTATTGGGCTTTCGTTGTGTCACTCACTTCAGCGTTCGGAGTTACTGTCAATAGTCGACAGTCAACGGATGATAGATGTTTTACAGCACAGGTGAGTGACACAACAGTTGATACTATGAAAAACCAAAGCCGGCAACATAAAAATAACTTCTATGCTTCAACTGCTTTCTCTTCTCTTATCTCTGCAATCGCTTCCTGCAAGGTTTCTAAAAACTCATCAACCTGTTTACGCGTTATAGCCAGCGAAGGCAACAAACGAATAACATTTGGTTTTGCTTCGCCGGTAAAAATATAATGGCGGTACAATAGGTTTTTACGTAGGTCTTTTAACTCCTCCGGCACATCAAAACCGATCATCAAACCACGGCCACGCACATTTTCTATTCCATCAACTGCCTTTAAACGATTGAGCAAATACATGCCACGCTGCTTTGCCTGCTCAATAAGATTCTCCTGTTCTATCACTTCCAGCACAGCTAAGGCTGCAGCACATGCGAGATGATTACCACCGAAAGTTGTGCCCAGCATTCCATGCTTTGGTTTAATATTTGGTGCAATCAAAATACCTGCAACAGGAAATCCATTACCCATGCCTTTTGCCATTGTATAAATATCTGCATTTACACCTGCATAATCCTGTGAGAAGAACTTACCGCTTCTGCCATAACCACATTGTACGCTATCGGCAATAAAAACAGCTTCATGCTGATCGCAAAGACGACGAATTAATTGTAAAAAACTTTCTGTTGCAATATTGATTCCGCCAACACCCTGTATGCCTTCAATGATAACAGCAGCTACATCCTGGCCTTTCGTTTGAAAATAGGTTTTGAGTGCTGCTTCATCGTTGAATGGAAGAAAATCAACATTCTCAGTTTGATTAACAGGTGCAACAATCGAAGGATTATCGGTTGCTGCAACAGCTAAAGAGGTTCTTCCATGGAATGATTTTTTGAAAGCAACAATCTTCTTTTTTCCGGTATGAAACGATGCAAGCTTTAATGCATTTTCATTTGCTTCAGCACCGCTGTTGCAAAGAAATAACTGGTAATTTTCTTTACCGCTAACTTTTGCCAATTTCTCGGCGAGTTGCTGCTGAATAGGGATATGAACAGAATTGGAATAAAAGGCAATTTTTTCCAACTGTTCTTCAATGCGCTTCACCCAGTGTGGGTGTGTATGACCAATACTGATAACAGCATGGCCTCCATACATATCAAGGTACTGAATGCCCTGGTCATCCCAAACATACGAACCTTGTGCTTTTGTAATGGTAATGTCGTTAAGCGGATAAACGTCGAATAGAGTGCCCCCTAGGCCCCCTGAAGTGGGAGTTGCAGAAGCTTGATTATTTGTTGAATTGCTCATAGTATTTGTAATTGCTTGCTGGAAATTTACTCCCCTTTAGGGGATGGGGGTTAAAAGTAATTCGCTTTCAACCTTAGCCCTGCACACTCATTCAATCCAAACATTAAATTCATGTTTTGAACGGCCTGACCGGATGCTCCTTTTAAAAGATTATCAAGCGCTGAATGTACCACCAGTTTTGTTCCTACTTTTTCTAATTGTATTACGCATTTATTTGTGTTAACAGCCATTTTTAAAAAGATGGGTTCATCACTTACAATGGTAAAAGGATGATCTTCATAAAAGCTTTTGTAGATGCTTACAATCTCTTTTATCGGTCTTTCACAATGAATGGTTGAACTGATAAAAATACCTCTTGTAAAATCGCCCCGCCAGGGAACAAAATTTAATGCATTAACCGCAGGAGATTTTTTTGCAACCTGGCCAATGGATTGTGCAATTTCATCTAAATGCTGATGCGTTAATGTTTTGTAAGCCTGGATATTGTTTGCACGCCAGCTAAAATGAGAGGTTGTGCTTAATCCTTGTCCTGCGCCGGTTGAGCCGGTTATGCCGGTAATGTACACTTCGTCGAGTACATCTTCCTGCGCCAAAGGCAACAAACCTAATTGAATGGCAGTGGCAAAACAACCTGGATTAGCAATGTTATGTGCAGTTCTTATCTTTTCTTTATTCAGTTCAGGTGAGCCATAAATAAACTTTCGGCCTGCTATTTCTGCATTTTGTTCAAGACGAAAATCATTTGCAAGATCGATGATCTTAACATTGGCAGGAATACTATTTTCTGTTAGAAATTTTCTTGATTCGCCATGCCCTAAACATAGAAACAACACATGATTTTCTTTTTCACCAGAAGATGAAAAAAGCTTATCAAAATCTGAATCATTTGTAAACTGCAGGTCAGTTTCTCCCAACAGATCATGATGCACCTGGTGAACATATTTTCCTGCATTGCTCTTTGAATGTACAAAAGCGATATCAGCATAAGGGTGATTAATTAATAAACGAATTAATTCGCCACCTGTATATCCTGCACCGCCAATAATACCTGCTTTAATTTTTTGCATCAGAATCAGATTTTACTAGATGATACATTGCTGTTTGGTTGCCGAATATTTTGCTGAACCCTCTCACATCTTCACCGCTCCAACCGTTATTCATCTCGCCATATTTCCCAAACTTGCTATTCATGAGATCGTATTTGCTTTCAATACCTATCACCTGGAAGCGATAAGGCTGCAATAGAACAAAAACGTCTCCTGTTACATTTTGCTGAGAGCTTTGCAAAAACGCTTCTATATCCCGCATCACCGGGTCAAGTATTTGTCCTTCGTGCAACCAGTTACCATAAAAATTTGCGATTGTATCTTTCCAGCTTGACTGCCATTTGGTTAACACATGCTTTTCCAAGGCGTGATGTGCTTTCAAAATTACCATTGGCGCTGCAGCTTCAAAACCAACACGACCTTTTATACCGATGATTGTGTCGCCCACATGAATATCCCTGCCGATGCCATAAGCCCCAGCGATCGTTTGCAAATATTGTATCGCTTCTGAAGAATGTTCAAATTCTTTATCATTCACAGCCGTTAATTCACCTTTTTCAAAATGCAGTTTTACTTCTTCATTTCCGTTCTTTGAGACTTGCGTTGGCCATGCTTCCTCCGGTAAAATACCTTTTGAATTCAATGTTTCTTTACCACCTACACTTGTTCCCCACAAGCCTTTATTAATTGAGTAAGCTGCTTTTTCAAAATTCATCTGCACATTTTTACTCTTCAAATATTCAATTTCTTCCTCACGACTTAATTTCAAATCCCGGATCGGTGTAATGATTTCAACATTTGGTATCATTATGTGAAACACCATATCAAACCTAACCTGGTCGTTTCCTGCGCCGGTGCTGCCATGCGCTACTGCATCGGCATTCAATTTTTTAACATGTTCAGCAATGTGCAATGCCTGCACCAAACGCTCCGCACTAACACTTAATGGATAAGTATTATTCTTTAAAACATTACCGAAAACAAGGTATTTTATAATGCGGTCATAATAACCTTTTATAGCATTGATAGTTGTATGTGTTTTTACGCCAAGTCTGTAAGCATGTTGTTCAATATTGACTAATTCTTCTTCTGTAAAACCGCCGGTGTTGACAATAACACTGTGCACTTCATAGCCTTTGTCTTCACTTAAATATTTTACACAAAACGTAGTATCCAAACCACCGGAAAAACCAAGAACAACTTTTTTCATCTTCAGTATTTATGATTTTTTTGTTTACTAACTTTTTGTTCTTTAATCATCGCCTGCTGTGTCACTCACTTCAGCGTTCGGAGCTTTGTTGAACAGTATTACTGCAGTACAAGAGTGCGACGCAAGTAAAGCTTAATAGAAGTACTATAGCTAAGTACATAATCCTCACGAAAAAAATACAGAGAACAATGAAACCAATGAACGGTTTTTCTTTTGCACTTCTGTTGCTTCTTTTTTATCCTTCTTTTTAAATGCTTTTAAAAACCTGCTTTGCTTTAGTTTAAGCAAACGCTCATAAGCCTTGCTTCTTTTCTGAAAATCTTCCTGTGTTTCTTTAGGCTCGTAGTGATCCGCGGGATCGTATAACATAGCGGTGCACAAACAATTCTTACGGCCTTTACTCATAAGAATATCGTAGTTAACACAGCTTTTGCAGCCCGCCCAAAAAGTTTCATCCTGTGTAAGCTCGCTGTAAGTAACCGGCTCGTAACCAAGCTCGCTGTTTATTTTCATCACTGCAAGGCCGGTTGTTAAGCCAAAGATCTTTGCATTGGGGTATTTCTTCCTGCTAAGATTAAATATCTTTTTCTTAATGCTTTTCGCTACACCACTTTTACGAAATTCAGGCGAAACAATTAAACCGCTGTTAGCAACATATTCACCGTGGCCCCAGGTTTCTATATAACAAAAGCCAACCCACGTACCATCTTTTGTATGTGCAATAACAGCTTTGCCTTCCTTCATTTTATTGGCAACATAATCAGGACTTCTTTTGGCTATGCCAGTGCCTCTTGCTTTTGCCGACGCTTCCATCTCGTCAGTAATAGTTACTGCATAATGTACGTCGCCACCATCGGCTATCCTAACTATTATATCTTGTTGTTCCACTATGTTTGATTGAGAAAATGAAAAGGGTAAATGAACAAACTGCGAGCCTGTAATTATTTCACAACAGCTCTGCAAGAAATATTTCCGTTAAAATTTGGAAATATTAAATTCTGGGTCGTCGTATCGGTCGTAAACAAGGAAGGTTACACAATGAAGAAAAATCACCCATCAAATAAGGATGGCTGGCAGACAAGTGATTAAATGTTGTGTACTGTTTCAAATTCAGTTCGGGATAATGTTGTTACCAAAAATTGTTTGAAGTGTAAAAGTAATATTGTTTGAATAATATGAACCGATATTTTTTATGAAATTTTGGTTAAGAGCCAAATTTTTTTACTAACAAATGTTTGGGTTTCAAAAGTCAAATGTGAAATGTGAGAGTGAAATGCTTGATGTCTAACGTCTGCCGTTTCACTTTTCACAAGGAAAAGCAAACAAGAATAACTTAAGAAACGTGTAAACCACATTCTTTTTTCGAAGTCTCCCACCACCATCTTCCGGCTCTTGGGTCTTCTCCCGGTTCAATAGCTCTTGTACATGGCGCACAGCCAATGCTTATAAAACCCTGATCGTGTAATTTATTATAAGGAACTCTATACTCATTTATATAAGAAAGCACTGCATCATAACTCCAGTGTAACAGAGGATTGAACTTGTACAAACCTTTTGAAGCATTCCATTCAACCAATTGCATATTGCTGCGATTTTCTGATTGTTCGGAACGAATACCTGTTACCCAAACTTTTGCACCTTTTAAAGCACGGTTTAAAGGTTCAACCTTTCTTACTTCGCAGCAGGATTTTCTGTTATTGACTGATTCATAAAAACCGTTGATACCTTGCTGCTGGACAAGCTCCTGCACAGCAGTTGCATCAGGAAAATATAATTTGATTTTTGACTGGTAGCGATATTCTGTACGATCTAACAAATCAAGCGTTTCGTAGAACAACCGGCCTGTATCAATGGTGAATATTTCTATATCAAATTTATTTCTGAAGATCATGTCCGTTAAAACCTGGTCTTCCTGACCAAGAGAAGAAGAAAATTTAACAGCGCCACCTGGAAATAAATGCGCTAAAAAATCAAATGATTCTTCAATAGAGTGATTAGAAACGAAATCTTCAATAAGGGATAAATGTTCCATAATTTCCTTTCTTTTTATTATGCCTCCGGCTGATTGCTTTAACGAAGATAGATATTCTCCACCAAAAAAGTAGACTAAAGCTTTAAAAAATGCTCAAGTCCGACTTTTCTATAAGTGAGAAGTGAAACGGCAGAAGTGAGATTTTTACCTTTCGCCTTTAAGGACCTGCCACAAAAAGAAAACCCTGCAGGTTTTACAGGGCTTATATAAAAATATAAATATAAAACTATTCAACATCTGGTTGGGGCGTATAACGCAGGTAGGGCTTTACCACCTTTACACCTTTAGGAAATCTCTTCTGTGCTTCTTCTGTACTAATAGATCCACCTACAATTACATCTTCTCCTGGTTTCCAGTCTGCCGGTGTAGATACAGTATGATTTGCCGTAAGTTGTAAAGAATCTATCACTCTTAAAACTTCAAAAAAGTTTCTTCCGGTAGATGCAGGATAAGTTATGTAAAGCTTCAGTGTTTTATCCGGGCCTATTACAAATAGAGAGCGAACGGTATGCGTAGAAGATGCATTTGGATGAATCATATCATATAAGGTTGCAACATTTTTGTCATCATCAGCAATGATAGGAAACTCCACATTACAATTCTGTGTTTCATTAATATCGTTTATCCAACCCTTGTGCTTATCTAACGGATCAACACTTACAGCTAATACTTTTACATTGCGCTTTGCAAACTCATCCTGCAATTGTGCGGTTCTGCCTAATTCGGTGGTGCAAACAGGTGTGTAATCGGCAGGATGAGAAAATAATACACCCCAGCTATCACCGAGATATTCGTAAAAGTCAATATCTCCGATAGTGGTTTTAGCCTGAAAATTGGGAACTTTATCCCCGATGTGTAAACTCATGGTTAATTATTTTTAGATGCCTAAGGTATTAAAAATCTATTAAACTGGTGGACTAACATTTTTAATCACTCTTTTTCTTTCTTTATTGACCTCGCTTTTTGCAATGCCGTTTTGCCGAATTTATTCTTAACATCATCAATGGCTTTGTATAAATTATTCTTCTTTTTTCCATCGTCGAATAAACTTCCCTGTATTGCATGATTTGTTAGTTCGCTTAAACGTACACCTATCAAACGAACAGGTATTCCTTTCCTATAAAGTTTATGAAAAAGATCCATTACAACAGGGGTTAGCTGATCGTCGCGAAACGTATAATTAATAGTTGTTTGGCGGGATGTGGTTTCAAAATCATAATAACGGATCTTTACTGCCACGCATCCTGTTATCTTTTGATCTTGTCTTAATTCATGCGCAACTTTTTCTGTCATGCGAACCAGTTCACTCAATAAAAAATCTATGTCAGTTGTGTTTTCTTCAAACGTATTTTCTGTGGAGATTGATTTTGCTTCATGGTAAGGATGCACTTCGCTGCTATGTATTCCCTGTGCTTTGCTCCAGAGATCGCTTCCATATTTACCCAATTGTTCTTCCAGTTCTTCCCGTGAATAATTCAAAATATCTTTTATAAAATGAATATTCATCGCTTTCAATGCACTAAAAGTTTGTTTGCCCACACCCGGAATTTTGTTCACCGGCAGCGGCGCCAAAAATTCTTTTTCCATTCCCGGTTGAATAAAAATATAGCCATTCGGTTTCGCTTCATCAGTGCCGATTTTTGCTACCAGTTTATTTGATGCAAGTGCAAATGAAATAGGCAATTTGGTTTTATCAATTATTTCCTGGCGTAATGCTATTGTCCATTTGAATGGATCGAAAAATTTATCCATGCCGGTAAGATCGAGATAAAATTCATCAATCGAAGCCTTTTCAAATAATGGTGCTTTTGCCGCAATTATCTGTGTCACCCATCTCGAATAATTACTGTATTCTCCATGCGAACCTCTTACAACAATTGCATCCGGACATAACTGCATAGCTTTTTTCATCGGCATCGCACTATGCACACCAAATTTTCTTGTTTCATAACTGCATGCAGCAACCACGCCTCTTTCCCGGCTTCCACCAACAATAACAGGCTTGCCTTTTAATGAAGGGTCTTTTAGCACTTCCACGCTCACAAAAAAAGAATCAAGATCGAAGTGGGCAATATATCGTTGCGGAGATTGCATAATTACGAAGGTAGAAAGTAATTCCTTCATTTATAAGCATCTTCTAGGTACGAACAACCGTTCCCATTTCCCTTACCTTTGTGCGCAAAAGAAGCTTTTATGAATGAAAAATTTGTTGAACGAATTGGCAACGAATTGAAAGAAATTGAAGCTACAGGCTTGTTCAAAAAAGAAAGAATTATTGAAAGCGAACAAGGCGCAGAGATCATCGTGAACGGAAAAAAAGTTTTGAACTTCTGCGCCAATAATTATCTCGGTTTATCATCTAATCCCAAAGTAATTGAAGCAGCGCACAAAACGATTGATGAAAGAGGATATGGCTTGAGCAGCGTTCGTTTTATCTGCGGCACACAGGATATTCACAAAGAGCTTGAGGAAAAGTTATCGGCATTTTTGGGAACAGAAGATACCATTTTATACGTTGCCTGTTTTG
>JAEZRL010000214.1 GCA_023440945.1 Bacteroidota bacterium | reverse complement strand
TATCCAGCACATTTTGTCCATTCGCCTTGATTGAGCTGCGGTGCTACTGTGACTTCGGCTGTGATGCCTTGATGATTTAATCGAAGAGCTTTACTATTTATGTAAACGTTTTAGTCTAACAGTTATATTTTGTTGCGTCGATTTATAATCATCTTAATCCCACAAATCCTACAAATCGTGGTTCAGACATTCGCCCTGATTGGGCTGTGGTGCTACTGTGATTTCAGCTTTTGCGCCTTGATAATAGACCGGGGAGCTTTATTGTTTTGAAACTCCCCTTTAGGGGATGGGGGTTATTCAGCACATTTTGTCCACCTGTTACATCTTCTTTAAAAGTGCTGCAAACATCGTATCTGCTTTATCATCGTAACCTTTGAGCAATTTCATTTTTATAAGTTGAAGGTGAAATTGTTGCTGAAGAAGATTTATCATTTCTTCATTTTCTTCTTTGAAAACTGAACAAGTTATGTACAATAGATAGCCTTTTTTTTCAACGGCTGGAACGATATTCGGAAGAATACTCCTTTGCAAAGTGCTATAATATTTTATTTTTTCTTCGGGGAAAAAAAAGAGTTGCTCAGGCGTTCTGCTCCACGTTCCCGAACCGCTGCAGGGAACATCCGCGATAACGAGATCATATTTCGAATGGGATAAATATGATTTTGTGAGATCCGCGGTGAAAGAATCATATTTTTTTATTCCTGCTTCTTTGAATCTTTTTTCAAGATTATGAATGATAGAGGAACGGATATCTGAAACAGTAAGCGAAATGTTTTGAAAACTATCAACTGCTAATATTGCTTTGCCACCACTTGCTGCGCAACAATCCCAAACGTTTACATGTTTTTTATTATCAGCATTTACTTCTTCAAAAAATTCTTTTATTCTTTGTGATGAACAATCCTGCACTACAACTTCTTTATTTAATTGCAAAACTTCATCAACTTTTGTTGTGTTTTTTAGTGACAAGCAATTTTCATTTTTTTCAGAAAAGGAAATATTTGCTTTCTCCAGCTTTTCAATAACACTTTTCTTTTTGCCTGGTCTTATCCTCAGGAACAGGTTGGGTTGAATTAAATGAGATAAGCAAAATTTTTCAACATCTATTCCTTCGCTTAATTGATCTTGCCAGGGAAAAATTGCAGTAACATCAAAATCATATTTTGTTTGTATAAAAGCAATGCGCAAGTATATATTTTCATTCGAATGTTGCAGCCATTCATCATCGTATAAAACTTTCCAATCCTCAACAGAATCATTAGATAAAAATAAAGCAGTTTTCAATCTTTCTTCGACTGTCAATTCTTTTAAAGCATGTCCTAACCTGAAATAACAATAACAAAGATGCGTGATGTATTTTCGGTCTTTAGATCCGTATTTTTTATCCTGTGCAAAATATTGTTTAAGAAATGCAGCCAAAGGAACTTTTCCATCATACTCGGTTACGATTCGAACTGCATTATTGAAATAAGAATAAAAACGCATTACACAAAACTATTTAAATTATAAGAGTGCGATCGATGCCATATTTTATGCAGATGAAGTGATTGCGACGCAACGAAGATGCAATTAAATGTCGCAGCCGGTACTATAATAAATTGCCGGCGTTCATTAGGCAAAAAAATAAATAACTGATTTAGAATGCTTTAGCTGTTATCATAATAAAAGTAATGAAAGAAACCTTCGACTATTGCTTCTTATGAATGATTATCTTTATTACATCAACTGCATTTTATGAGAACTTTTTTGCTTCTACTATCCGTTATTCTTTTAACCCATATTTCATTTGCGCAAGCAGATTCAGCAGGAAAATATTTCAACTCTTTCGACAACACGAAGATTTGTTATGAAATTAAAGGAGAAGGTGAGCCGGTTATTCTTGTACATGGATTTATGAACACTGCCGATACATGGAAGAAAACAGCTTTATATTCGGCGTTGTTGAATGCAGGTTTTAAAGTGATAACGAGTGATCTTAGAGGCAATGGAAGATCGGATAAACCACACAGTGATGAAGGTTATGCAAACGATGCAGAAGCAAAAGATGTTATGCAACTCGCTTCCTTGCTGCATTTAAAAAATTATGACGTTGTCGGTTATTCGCGTGGTTCCATTATCACTTCGAGATTATTAGTTTTGGATGATAGAATTAATAAAGCGGTGATAGGAGGGATGGGCGCTGATTTTACCGATCCTGAGTGGCCGCGAAGAAAAATGTTAGCACGTGCTTTAATGGGCGACACCGTGAAGGAACTGGAAGGCATGATAAAATATGTTAAGGAGTCTGGATTAGATCAGCAGGCTTTGGCTTACCAGCAACGCCAGCAACCGTCAACAAGCAAAGAAGAACTGGCTAAAATAAAAATTCCTGTTTTAGTGGTATGCGGAAAAGAAGATGATGCAAATGGTTCAGGAGAAGAGCTCACAAAATTAGTTCCGGGTGCAAAGTTTACAACGGTTCCCGGCGATCATGGTGCTGCTATGCGGACAAAAGAATTTGCAGAAGCTGTTGTTCGTTTTTTAAAGTAATGAATCTGTCGTTTTAGCAGCAATAAGGAAGTAAATTTTACAGGCAGGTGATAAAAGCTTAACTTCGAAGATGACAATAGAATTAATTACAAAGTTTCTTGAATCAGAGAGCATCCCTGCCAACAAAACTATGAAGATAGATTTCAAGAAAAGAAATTCCATCGAAGGCCAAATAATTAAAGACAAAGATTTCTCAGATCTCAGTTCAAAGAATTTCTGGCGTATTGTTCCTGAAGCAAGTTTTGAGCAATGGAAAAAATCGAAAGATATCAACCTTGCAAAAATTTACAGTGGCACTGAGTTTACAAAACTTTCATTGGTTACGAAGAAATAAGATTTATTCTCGCCGATAGTATAGAAAGTACAGATAAGAAAACAAGATAATATTTCTATGTTCATATATGATCTTTGAGGGAATTTATTCGCTCATCCACAACGCATCCAAAAACCATTTTTTTGAATCATAAAAATGTGCAAGTGGTTTAAACCCTGTACGTGTCGCCAATGCATCTGTTTGTGCTGTTGTATATTTCTGAGCAATTTCCATAAATATTGTCTCGTACTTAGAAAAACAAATTTCTCTGTTTCCAATGTGAACGTTTTGTTCTTTTAAACTTACGAGATAACTTTTACAGGCATTTGTTACAGGATCATAAACAGGAAAATGCATAAAATTTTCAAGCACAAAGTCACCCTTTAATTCTTCATTTATGCGTTGTAATAAATTCAAATTAAAATCACGGGTATAACCTTGTTTATCATTATAAGCATCTAAAATAAGCTGCGGATTTTTCACAAGATCAAAACCGATCATCACCAAATCACCAGGCAGAATATGTTGTTTTAACACAGTACAAAATTCAAATGCTTTGTCTATTGAAACATTACCAATATTACCTCCCATAAACAACACCAATTTTGGTTTATCACTTTGTTTACGAAGGTTTTTTAGCATTTGAAAATATTCACCATTCAAACCTGTCAACTTTAATCCTGGCAAT
>JAEZRL010000170.1 GCA_023440945.1 Bacteroidota bacterium | reverse complement strand
TACGTGCATATGCACGTAGTTGGTGATTGAAATTATCAACAGAACTGTTTGGCGGCAACAAAACATAACAACTAAAGTCAGGCGCTGATTGATCACCCGGTTGTTGAAACCCGTATTGGGCGTCACCAGTAAAATCCGTTCCGTAAGCAACGACTAACTTTAGCTGGAAGTCTGTGTTTGGGGGCACGGTTGCAAGAATACCTGAAACTTTGAGCGCTACTGCTGGAAACTGAAACAATGCTGCACCCATGCTGTAATATCCCGTTATTTTTATGGTTTTACCCATCGCTGTTTTCCAGTCGCCGAAATAAGCATCTGCGATCTCTTTTGTAAGCAATACATTGTTCGGATCTTTCAATGATTCGTATGAACCGGTGAGCAACGGAAAATGAAACATGCTAAAAAATGCAGGCGATGTATAAAACACGCCGCTTTGCTCTTTAAAGTTTTTCACCGGGTTCCCGTTATCATCAAGCACCTGTAACTCGTCGTTGTGACTTGCATAAACAGGAACTACTTGTTTTAACTGTGGAAAAGCTGTTTTCAATCCTTCCGGCATGTGAAACGGAACATTCTTCGCATAGGTAATATTTCCTGCATCTGCATGATGAGATTCAGTTAACACACGATAGATGCGATCTTTCTTTGGGTGAAAGTTATCAAAGCTTGTTTGAAATTGTATGATCATAAAGATGATCATACAAACAGCAATACCAACAGCCAAACCGGCGATGTTGATAATAGTGTAATTTCTGTTACGTGTTAAACTTCTGAATGCAGTTTTGAAATAATTTTGAAACATATCTCCTCATTTTTAAATTTCTAAAAAGAAGTTCTATCCTTTCTTATTAATTCTGCCTGAGCCATTCACCTGAATTTGTTTTACCTGTGCATCGCCCTGGTAATTGATATTACCTGAACCACTTATTGTTGCATTGAGCGAATTGCTTGCATACACTTTTATATCTCCCGAGCCCGATATGGCAGCATTGCATGTTTCTGTTTTCAATCCGTAAGCATCTACATTACCAGAACCATTTAGCGTAATGCTTTGGGTTGTAGCGCTGCCATCAGTCACTTCAAAATTTCCTGAACCTGAAAAATTCATTTTAATGGTCCGGGCCTGTATCCCACCAAGTTTCATATTACCACTTCCAGCCCTGCTAACAGATACTTGTTCTGCAGCCTTTATATTTCCTTTTATAACAACATTTCCTGATCCACCGGAGCTTAAATAAAAATCACCACCAGATGATAAATCTGATTCACAAGTAAGGTTTCCCGAACCTGATTTGTCAATAGCCTCAAGGCTTTTATAAGTCACTTCAACATTGATCCTGGTGTTGCGATAATTACCGTTTTCCAGCGATATTTTTAAAGTGTTTGCGACTGATCGGGTAAGAATCTTTTTTGTGTCAACATTCTCTGCAGTGATCTTTACAGCGGTTTCATCACCTTGCCGCAACACGGTATTGAAACTTCCGCTAATTTCAAGTTTATTAAAATCGGGCAGTTTTCTTGTTTCTGTTTGTTGAGCCGATGCGAAGTATCCAATAAACAGCGCTGCTAAAAGCAATATGTGTTTGAGTGTTTTCATATATTATCTTTTTTGTTATTCCTATTTTTTGATACTGTTTAGAATGTATAAAAACAGAAGCTTAAGTTTAATGATGAATATAAAAGATGAGTGGCAAGCAATGCTACAAGTTACACAATCCAAACTTCGCTCAACGGCTGTGCCAATACTAAAATGCTTTATAGGTAAGGATTTGAAACAGTTTCTGAAGATCAAAGTGTACGAAAACGAACAGTTAGGTGTACGAATTTGATTTTATTTATACCTTTTGTCTTTATTAAAATTGCTGTAACGGATGTTCCTATTGGTAAACTTAATACCTAAAAACAAGCGCTAATGAAAGATGCTGTAACAGTAGAAAATTTTAAGATCATCCTGCAATTATTGGCATTCAACTGAACAACTCTTCATTTCTATAAATAAAAAATGCTTTCAATACTTCGCGTAATTTAGAATCTTAGAAAATATATTAAGTGACTAAAAAAGATTACGATGCGATAGTTGTAGGTTCTGGTCCGAATGGTTTAGCTGCTGCAATAACCATTCAGCAAGCCGGATTTTCGGTTTTATTGATTGAAGCAAAAGAAACGATAGGTGGCGGACTAAGATCAGCGGAATTAACCTTACCCGGCTTTGTACATGACATTTGTTCTGCCATTCATCCTTTAGCAGTCGCTTCTCCTTTTTTTAAAACACTTCCTCTTCATAAGTATGGATTAGAATTTATTTTTCCTCCTGTTGCTGCGGCACATCCGTTTGATGATGGCACCGCTGCGGCTCTCTTTAATTCAGTAGAAAAAACAGCGCAATCGCTAGGAGAAGATCAAACATCTTTTGAAAAGTTAATGAAGCCATTCGTGAAAACATGGCCAGAATTGACAGAAGATATTTTAGGTCCTTTGCATGTTCCGAAACATCCTGTTGATCTTGCTCGTTTTGGGTTGAAGGCAGTGACTTCAGCGACACATCTTGCAAAACGGTTTCAAACAAAACAGGCAAAAGGTTTATGGGCCGGCATGGCAGCTCATGCCATTCAGCCTTTAACGAATGCAACCACTTCTGCATTTGCATTGGTGTTGATGATTGCAGGGCTTACAAAAGGTTGGCCTGTTGCAAAAGGGGGTTCTATTTCCATTGCCAGGGCACTTGCTTCTTATTTTATTTCGTTGGGAGGAAAGATCGAAACAAGTTTTCATGTTCGTTCACTTCGTGATTTACCGTCATCTTATGCCGTGTTGTTTGATGTTACGCCAAAGCAATTGTAGCGAATAGCAGGAGATCAATTTTCATCTTTATACAAATGGCAATTGAATAATTATCGCTATGGGATGGGCGT
>JAEZRL010000138.1 GCA_023440945.1 Bacteroidota bacterium | reverse complement strand
AACGTAATTCTTCAGGAGAATATTTTTTATTGATAATCTGCTGACTTTTCTTCACAGAACTGCAAGATGCAGGAATGATCATTACAACACATAGCAGCCAAACTTCAAAATTCCTCATCATGTATCTTATTGCTTAAATGCATTCCATCCCTGCGCTGTTATATCGAAAGTATTGCCACCCTTTGATAAAAACTTTGTACCCTCTTCTATCACATCCATAAAACCAATAACACTTATTTCTTCGTTCAGGGTTATTTTATCATAATCCGATTGCTTTAATGTAAAAAGAAGTTCATAATCTTCGCCACCATTCAATGCACAAACCGTAGGATCTAATCCAAATTTGAATGCAGCAGCACGACTTCTTTCATCAACCGGTAATTTTTCTTCATACAAACGACAGCCAAGATTACTTTGTTTACAAATATGCAACAGGTCGCTGCTAAGGCCATCACTAACATCCATCATTGCTGTTGGTACAATATCATTTTCCGCAAAAAATTCAATGATATCTTTTCTTGCTTCGGGTTTTAATATTCTTCCAACGATGTAATCTTCACCTTCAAGATCAGGCTGAATCTGCGGATTTTCTAAAAATATTTTCTTCTCTCTTTCCAATAAAGTCAATCCTAAAAATGCGCCGCCAAGATCACCGCTTACACAAATAAGATCACCTTTTTGTGCCGTGCTTCTTTTTACAAATTTATCCGGCGTTACTTCGCCAATTGCCGTAACAGAAATAATAAAACCCTTTTGTGATGCAGATGTATCGCCACCAACCAGGTCCACATTGTATTTTTCACAGGCCGCATAAACACCCTCATAAAATTCATTCAAAGCTTCAACACTAAACCTGTTGCTGAAAGCAATGCTCATAGTTATCTGTGTTGGCATGGCATTCATCGCATACACATCACTCAGGTTAACTATCACGCTCTTATAGCCAAGATGTTTCAGCGGTGTGTACATCAGGTCAAAATGAATTCCTTCTACCAGCAGATCGGTTGTTATCACCGTTTGTTTACCAAAATGATCTATCACTGCCGCATCATCGCCAACACTTACGATCGTAGAGGCATTCTGAATATCAAAATTCTTTGTCAGGTGATCTATCAAACCAAACTCTCCCAGCGTTGATATTTCTGTACGGTTATCCATCACTAATTATTTACTGTTTGCAATTGCCTTAAGGTTGGCAATATTATCAATTTTATATCATCTAATGGTTGCTGTTCCGCTCCTGCATACATTCATCCATCAAAAGCAGTTATTTTGTTATTAACCGTTTTGTTTATAGTCATACTATTTTCTTCGCTTGCTAAACTGTAATAATTATTATTTATTAGCCGGCATTTGTATTATTTCGGTATTAATTATTTAATTTTTGTCTCGACGAACGTCGCATTTATTATGCTACGAGCTGCGGCGTTTCATGGCAACACCGGTTGTGTCACTCACTTGTACGTTCGGTAATTCTATTCATCGATTTGCTCCTTAATTCCAATGTTTCTATAAGTCTATACTTGTAGTTCAATAATATTGTGAACGTTGAAGTGAGTGACACAACGAAGTTTAATAGAATTATTACAGCTATGGTAACTATTACTAATTATTCTGCACACTTTACGAAAAAGAATAAAAGCAACAGTCGTTTTAAAAATACCTTCATTTTTCTATATAGAACGAATAGAAAAGAATAATTAGCTTATGAGGTTTTCCCGACTTTGCATGTACCTCTTTTTAATATGCTGTTTGCCAATATCCGGAAAACTGTATAGTCAACCCTGCGACATTTATTATTTTGATGGAGATTACACTTTTACAGACGTAAATAAACTCGAATCGCTTTCGCTTTTTCCTACGGGGGAAATTGTAATCGGCAGCCAATCTCCCAATACCGGCTTTACTATAACAACATTAAAAAAAGACGGTACTGTGTTATGGGCAAAACCACTGAGTGGCTTCGTTTCTTTTGTAAATTATTCAAGTAAAGCTTTGATAGATAACAACGGATTGCTTTTAGCAGCTCATAACAATGGCTTCTTTTCCTGGTTCGACATCAATGGTATTCAACTTTCAATTCGAAAAATAAATGTACCGGGAAACAGTGCTTTCAAAGACATTGCAATCTTATCAAATGGCGATAAAGTTATTCTTTATAAAGTGGATGATCATTGGTTGTTGATGCGAACATCCGCTGATCTTAGTTTTCCAATTTGGCAAAGATTCATTTATAATTATGCGGGAGAATTGAGCTTGTTTTATGATAATGATAAATTAATCCTCGCAGGAGATGGGGTAGTTTCTCAGTTTGATGCTGTTAGTCGTCCCACTATTTTCGTATTCGATGCCGCTTATGGCAACCTTCAAACCAAAAAAATTTACACTGTCAGCCAGAAAGGTTCTATGAGCTTTAAAAAAGTGTATAAATACAATGGTGGATACATTGCTACAGGTGAATATGAAATTGCTCCCACGGATGGGGGCAAGTATTTTTATGCACGACTGGATGCAAATTTCAATATCATTTCTTCACAGCGTTTTCCGGGTTATTCCTCTCCCTCAACCCTTGCTCTTCTTCCGCAGCAGGATGGAAGTATTTATGGAAGTGCAGGAGACAGAAAGGGAACGATATTATTTCATATAACTACGGGTGATGTAATTGATTGGTCAAAAACAGAGCCACATAATCATGCATATCCTTCTATGATGACTCAGGATGCTACCGGTATTTATATTGGTGGTGGAACATGGCCGGATAATGGAAAGATTATTAGTTTAATAAAATGTGATTTTTCTGGCAATATAAACACCGATGTACAATGTACTGCTATCAATACAACTATCAAACAACAACTGACTCCTTTCAAATTGAAGTTAGATAATCCCGAATGGGATGATTATCCGACATCAGTAGCTCAGTTAGGTCCAGGTTTCCTTAACCCCGGAAGGGCTTTTGTGCAGCCAAAAATTAATTGTTTTAAACAAACAACTTGTGACAAGCTACAATTGATAGGCGATCAAAATGTTTGTAAAGATGGCACCTATACTTTCATAGGCAGAAAAAACGAAGGTTGTCCGCTTCCTTTATCGTGGAACATTTTATCCGATCCCCGTTTTACCTCTACAATAATGAACGATAGTACCGTATCAGTGTAATTCACGGATACAGGAACTTTCAAAATAAAAGCTTCTTTTACTTCTTCCTGCGATAATCAGTTTAGTGATTCAATAGATGTGCATGTTTCCGGTTCAGGTTCATTAAATCTTGGCAACGATACCTCTATATGCAGCGGCGATTCCTTGTTATTACGTGCAGGGCCTGGTTTTGAATCCTATTTATGGAATGATGGAAGTACCGATTCTATATTAATGGTAAAAACTCCGGGTACTTATTCTGTTGCAGTTAAAAATTCGTGCGGTGAAACTTTAAAAGATGATATTAAAATAAGCTCTGTAACACCTGCAAAATTTGATTTCTCGAAAGACACATCCAAATGCTTGAATGATACACTTGTGCTGAGTGTGCCAGCTTCATTAACCATTACTTCCACCAATCCAACAGAAAATATTTTACAACAAGAAAACAATCTTCTGTTTTATAATAAAACGGCGACTAAATTTTTTATAGAGGCGAAAGATAACAATAGCAGTTGCACGGTAAAAGATTCTGTTTCTATAAATATTTTCCAGCAGCCTGTTGTAGATATTGGCCCTCCCGATACTTCTGTTTGTTCAAACGCTCCTGTTACATTAGATGCAGGCGCAGGTTTTGAACAATATTTATGGAGTTCAGGTGAGGCAACACAAACTATTGAGGTAAGTCAGCCTGCCACTTATTTTGTAACTGTAAAAGACAACAATGGTTGCCATGCATCTGACACAATTATTATAAAAAGCAATAGTGGCCTGCAACCTATTTTTCTTGGTAATGATACAACCATTTGCGCAGGTGATTCTTTACTATTAAATGCCGGTGACAATAGTCTTTCTTATGAATGGCAGGATGGAAGTACAGCCTCAACCTACTGGGTAAAATCTCCCGGAAAATATTTTGTAAAGGTAACAAACAACGGATGCTTTGTGACAGATACCATTACAGTAGCAATGTACACCGCAACCGTTATCGATCTTGGAAAGGACACTTCGTTTTGTTCGGGCAACAGTTTAACTTTAGATGCAGGTACAGGCTTTACCAATTATCTATGGAGCACAGGAGAAACCACGCAGCAAATCGAAGCATCAACGCCGGGTATTTACAGTGTTAGTGCAAAAGATGCTAATGGTTGTACAGCAAAAGACACATTGATTATAAAAGATGTATTTGCTGCACCCACACTTGCATTAGGTAACGATATAACCATCTGTGCAGGTGATTCTTTGCTATTAAATGCCGGTAATGGTTTTAAATCCTATTTATGGAATGACGGAAGTGCAGATTCAATATTATCTGTATCAACTCCCGGGGAATATGTTGTGCAGGTAACTAATTATTGCAATGATGTTATTAGAGATACTATCATTGTTAGTAATTATACTAAAGCTGATTTCAATTTACCTGCAGATACAACAAAATGTTTATATGACACCCTTATATTAAGCGTTCCATCTTCCTTCACAAACATAAATTACACACCTTCTGAAAATGCATTATTGCAACAAAATAATTTGTACCTCTTTAATAAGACTTCGGCACAATTTATTTTAAACGCAAATGACAATAATGGATGCAATGCTGCAGATACTGTTTTAGTAAATATTAAACAACAAGCTGTGATTGATCTTGGTGCAGATACTTCTTTCTGTTCCGGTAACAGTATAACTTTAGATGCAGGTGCAGGCTTTACTAATTATGTATGGAACACTGGAGAAACTACTCAACAAATAGAGATTTCAACGCCTGGAACTTACAGCGTTAATGCAAAAGATGTGGGTGGTTGTATAGCGAAAGACACTTTGATAGTAAAAGATGTAATTGCAGTGCCATCCCTGGAATTAGGCAACGATACCACTATCTGCGCAGGCGATTCTTTGTTATTGAATGCCGGTGATGGTTTCAAAAAATATCTATGGCAGGATGGATCAACTGATTCAACATTAAAAATAAAATCGCCTGGTTTATACCATGTGCAGGTAAGTAATTATTGTGGTGGAACAGTTGCTGATTCTATTCAAATAAATGTACTGTCCGCAAATAGCTTCAACTTCCCGACAGACACATCAAAATGTTTATACGACACACTTATTTTAAACGTTCCATCTTCACTTACTGCCATCAGTTATACGCCTTCTGAGAATGTATTAATGCAACAGAACAGTTTATACTTCTTCAACAATTCAGCAGAACAATTCATCTTAAATGCAAAAGACAACAATGGATGTAATGTGCGTGATACTGTTATAATGAATATTGCAAAACAATCAACCATTAATCTCGGCCCCGATACTTCACTTTGTGCAGGAAGCTCTGTTTTGCTTAATGCGGGTAACGGATTTACAAATTATGTTTGGAGCACCGGTGAAACTACTCAACAAATTAATGTTTCTTCTGCAGGAACTTACATTATCAAAGCATTGGACCCGAACGGCTGTACAGCAAAAGATACCTTCGTAGTGAAGAATGTTATTGCTATACCAACGTTATATCTTGGTAACGATACAACCATTTGTGCAGTTGACTCTTTGCTGCTGAAAACGGTTGCTCAATATGATTCCTATGAATGGCAGGATGAAAGTACAAACCCGCAATTTCTTGTAACAACAGCGGGAAAATATTTTCTAAAAGCTTCGGCTAACGGGTGTTCCATAAGCGATACAATCAACATTAATACATTCGAACCTGCAGTAATTGATCTTGGCGCAGATACTTCACTTTGTACCGGCACAAGTATAACTTTAGATGCAGGTTCTGGCTTTGTAGATTATGCCTGGAATAACGGTGAAACAACCCAGCAAATACAGGTTTCATCACCGGGAACATACACCATTAAAGCAACGAATGCGAATGGATGTGCGGCAAAAGACACTTTGATAGTAAAAGATGTTTTAGGTGTTCCAACGCTCGAATTGGGCAACGATACAACGATTTGTGAAGGCGATTCTTTACTATTGAATGCAAGCGATAATTATAAATCTTATGTATGGCAGGATAACTCAACTGATTCTGTATTATGGGTAACAAAGGCGGGTTCGTATTCTGTGAAAGTTGAAAACTATTGCGGTGGCTTTGTATCAGATAACATTAACATTGTAACGCTTCAACCAGACAAATTCAACTTTCCTGCAGATACACTAAAATGCGCAGTTGATACACTTGTATTAAAAGCACGATCTTCTTTTTCAGGCCTTTCTTTTGTTCCTGCAGAAAACATCTCAATTCAACAAAATAGTTTTCAATTCTCTAATGCAACACCAACAGTATTTATATTGAAAGGGATTGATACCAAAGGATGTAAAGTAACGGATACAATTTTGGTAAATCTTATACAAACACCACAGGTTGATCTTGGTGCAGACACAGCCGTGTGTATGAACAGCAACATCACTGTTGATGCAGGAAGTGGCTTTACAAATTACGTTTGGAACACGGGTGAAACAGCGCAACTGATCGTCATCAAAGGTTCAGGAAGCTATACAGTTAAAGCATATAGCACAAACGGATGTTACTCTGCAGATACTATAAATGTCTCCGTACATCCGCCTGTAAATCTAAATTTCAGTAACGATAGTCTTATTTGCAAGGGTTCTTCTTATGCTATTAATCCGGGCACGTTCAAAAAATATTTATGGCAGGATGGAAGTACTGCACCTGAATATATTCTTAAACAACCCGGGCAATACTGGGTGCAGGTAACTGATAATTATAATTGCGTAAGCAGGGATACATTAACAATTAAAGGTTATAAAAAAATGCCTGAAAATTTCTTACCGGATACGTCGGGAATTTGCAAAGGCAATGTAACAAACTTACAATCCAATCAAAGTTTTGCCTCTTATTTCTGGAATACCGGAAGCACTTCTCCTGTTATTCAAATTACGGAAGCAGGCTTATACTGGCTGAAAGTAACAAACACAGAAGGTTGCAGCAACACCGATTCTGTTTCGGTTTATTATAAAAATTGCGTTGTACCTGATGTTGTTTATTTCCCTACTGCATTCACACCCAATCACGATGGATTGAATGATTTATACAAAGCCTCTGTTTCAGGCAATTTGCAGAAATTTCATTTGGCTATATTTAATCGCTTTGGACAAAAAGTATTTGAGTCTTCTGATCCGCAAAGAGCTTGGGATGGAACTATTGCAGGTTTAGACCAACAAGCAGGTGTATATGTTTTTATGGGCAGTTACCAATTCAATAACAACAACAAAACAGAAACAATAAAAGGAACAATAACATTGATCAGATGATGAAGGGAAGGCAGATTTCGGATTTCTAAATTTCAAATTCCGATTCTATCCAAGTTATCTCGGTTTATACTTTGCTTCTTCAAATATCTGTTTTGCAGGCGTCGCAAGTAATTGCTGAAGGCTCATTTTTTCATCCTTTTCCGTTTTTTCATCTTTCAAACTCATCCATTTTTTTACGATCTGCCATCCTACAAACTGCCCGATATTACCAGGAGAAGCTTCACCTAAAGCTTCTGTTTTTGGCCCGTCATTTACATAATCTCTTGTTTGCAAAGGATCGGTTATATACAATAAATTGTTCTGAATAAAAAAGTTCCAGATCATCGCTTCATGATCATAACAACCTTCCAATTGTTCTTTTGTATAACCGGTTTTTAACGTGTCTGCTGTTTCGGGTAAAAAATAATCAAGCACAAACAAACGCTTTCCTTCTTCTATCATTTGTTCAACCAAAGGCTGTTTTTTATTACCCGGAGGATATATATCGTTTATCACATTCTTCATGCAATTAACAGGAATGTAGGCAGCTTCAAACCGTCTAGATTGATAGGCAGGATAAACCTCGCTGATATAATCGCTTTGGTAAACAGAGAAATTTTTCCCGAGATAAAGTTGCAAACCAACAGCAAATCCGCTTTGTGTTAAAACATTTCCATAACCTTCGATTGGTCCCACAAATGTTATAACATGCTCGGGTATTTTATACTGCGGAAAATAATATTTTACAAACTGCAATCCGCGTTGTATCTCATTTTTTTGTTTATCAATTGAAGGAAATTTTTGCTGAACAGAATCATAAACCGGTTTGTAATCATGAATGAACAATTTCACTTTACGCACAACACTGTCTTCCATTGGCGGAAGCATAAGAATATTGTATAAATAATCATTTAGGAAAGAAGGATATTTCCGTTGCAATTGATCTAAAGCTTGTGAAACATCATTGGTATCTATTGAGAAAAAATCACGGTCGAAACGCATCACATCGAGCGGTGCTTTTATAGCAGAAACATCCGGAATATTTCTTTTGTTGTTGCAGGAAAACAAAACAACCGAAACCAACATGACTGCGAATAATTTCTTCATAAAGCGAATTAACATTAAACGGTTGAAATGATTTTGTTAAGAAGAATGCGCAACAAGATAACAAGAAGGCGTTGAGTTGATAAAAACTGTTTCAATTACAAGTACTTTACGGATGCCATAATTTATGCAGATGAACGGATTGCGACGCAAGGAACGATGCTATGAAATGCCGTAGCTGGTATCCCAAAAAAAACCTGAACAAGTACTACTTTTTAGAGAGAAGTGAAACGGCAGACTGAGATTTTTACCTCTGTGTATGAGTTAATACTACTATATTAATGTATTTCATTCGTATTCTTATTGCATTTTAAAAACTATTCGGGCTATTTTTTATCTTTCCGCTTTAATAACGACCTATGCGGAAAAGTGTTATCGGCATTTTGCTTGCCTGCGTTTTATTTGCCTGTTCACAACCTGTTAAGTATGACCATCCGCATGTTATTATTAAAACAGGGCTTGGCAATATTGAACTGGAGTTGTATGAAGATAAAGCGCCTAAAACCGTTGCTGCTTTTTTAGAATATATTGATTCCGGTTATTATGAAAATACAACATTTTACCGGGTGCTTAAACCGGAAAACCAGCCTTCGGATGCATTTAAAGCAAGATTGATACAAGGCGGTTTATGGCAGGTAAAAAATAAATTAGCACGAATATTACCTGGCATACCACATGAAACAACACAGCAAACAGGCATATTACATAAAACAGGTATTATCTCAATGGCAAGAGCAGAGCCGGGAACAGCTACAACAGAATTTTTTATTTGTTTAAGTGATCAGCCGGGCTTTGATTATGGAGGAAAAAACAACGCGGACGGTTTAGGTTATGCCGCTTTTGGAAAAGTGGTAAAGGGAATGGGTGTTGTGAAAGAAATTTATGGCCAACCTTTTTACAATCAGTCTTTTGATCCGCCGGTTTATATATTTAATATTGTACGTTTACGATAATCTCATCTCCAAGATGACCGATTTTTAACATCTTATTTCTAACTTCTTTTTCCATCTTCTTTTTCCATAAAAATCCTGTGTTTTTTATCTATTTTTTTTCTCCTTCCATCCTAAATATTACCCTATAAAAATAATTAACTATTGAGGTGTGTTTTATACGAATACTTTCATAGAAGTATTTGTGCGGAGAGAAAAGCGTGTTCAACAATACTTCAAAACATCCAACTCATTTTGACCTATGCGCAAAGTAAATTATGCTGAAATAATTTCTCTACCGCTTTTTGCCATACTTATACCATTGCTTACCGGCTTTGCAGATTATTCGCATTTGTCGCCCGGCGAATCTCTTTCTGTGATGATTTATTTTATTGTTGTTGGCTATTGTATCTGGAAAGGCGGCAGATTTATTTCAGAAATATTTCATAACCATATTAATTATGCACCTGTTGCATATTTTAAGAAAATAATTGGTTTAACTGCTGCCATTTTTACTTATGGAATTTTAGTTTCTTTACTATTATGTGCAGGACGTTCTTATTTTTTTGCTCAAGCTTTTGACTGGAATATCTTTTTTAAAACTTCTCTTTCCATCACTTTTGTTTTAGTTGTTCTCACTTTGCTTGAAGAAATATTATTCCTCCTGAAAAAACGAGAGCAGGATAATAAAAAAGTTCGAATGCTTGATAATGCTCTTTCAAATGCAGAATCATCTGTTTTAAAAAATGAATTAGATCCTCATTTTATTTTTAATTCGCTTAATGCACTATCTTATTTAATAGAACATGAAGCCGAAAAAGCAATTGAATTCAATAAAAAACTGGCACTTGTTTATAAATATATTTTAATGAGCAAGCATAAAAAGCAGGTTTTTCTTGAAGAAGAAGTTGAATTTATTCATAACTATTTTTTCCTGCTTAGGATAAGGCATGATGATAAAATAAAATTGAATGTTTGTATTCCTGCAGAAAAATATTCTTCCTCAATTGTATTGCCTTGTGCCTTACAAACACTTGTTGAAAATGCGATCAAACACAATAGTTTTTCTGACGCAAATCCTCTCTGTATCATAATATCAGCAGATGAAGAATTTATTTATGTAAAGAATAAGATAAACAGAACGCTAACAATAAACGGTTCAACAAAGATCGGTTTATCAAACCTCAGATCGAGATACAAGGTTATATGTAACCGGACTGTAACAGTGGAAGAAGGCAAAGAATTTTTTATTGTGCGTTTACCATTGCTGAAAACTGCTTAACAAATACGAATGAAGATTACCATAATTGAAGATGAAAAACATGCGGTAGACAACCTGATGAATGTTTTGAAAGAACTGGAAGAAAAAGTAGAGGTAGCAGCAATCATCAGTTCGGTAAAACAGGGAGTGGAATATTTTTCAAAACCTCATAATAGCGACCTGATTTTTTGCGATGTGCAATTACCTGACGGTGTATCTTTCGAAATTTTTAATAAAGCTGCAATAGAAACACCTGTAATTTTTATTACTGCTTACAATGCATTTGTTTTAAATGCTTTTGAATACAATGGTATTGATTATTTATTAAAACCTGTAACCAAAAACGAGCTGGACAAAGCATTTCAAAAATATAAATTACTCGAACAACATTTCAGCAGTACCAATAAAGCGTTATCGAATCTTCTTGAATATATAAATGTAAAAAAGAAGACAAGACTTATCGTAAGAAAAGGCATTGAAAGTATTTCAATAAAGCTTGAAGACATTGTTCTCTTTTTTACAGAAAATAAAGTGGCTTATGTAGTTGATAAAACAAGAAAAAAATACATAGCTTATAAAAACTTATCGGAGCTTGAACAGGAATTAGATCCTTCAAAGTTTTTCAGGACAAACCGGAAATACATCATTAATATAGATTATGTAAAAGGCTATAAAACGTATGAAAAAGTAAAGCTGATTGTTGAGCTGATCATTCCTGAAATCGATCATTCAATTATCATAAGCCAGGAAACTGCAGCAGAATTTCGCAAGTGGATAGCAGAGGCATGATCTGATAAAAGTTTATCAGTTTAAATATCGGTTTCAGTAACAAAATTCATGCTTTGAGTAAGTTTTATAAAACCGCTTGCACACAAACCTTTTATTTTTATTTCAGAAAACAAAGCAAAACTCTTACATAATTTTTCTCATGTGCTTTAAGAAGTACGCGGCCGCTATTTTTATAGCGGCCTCATTTTTTTAAACCATTACGTTAATCCTAAAACGTCTCACAAAAATTCGCAGCTTAATTTGTAAACAATGATTAGAAATGTGGATATAAGTTTATAAAACACCTTTGGTACTTGGAAGATAATTGCTGAAAGGATCACGCTTTACGGCCATGTGAACAGCTTTTGCAAATGCTTTGAAAATAGCTTCTATTTTATGATGTTCGTTCTCCCCTTTGCATTCAATATTCAAATTGCATTTTGCTGCATCACTAAACGATTTAAAGAAATGAAAAAACATTTCAGTTGGCATCTCTCCAATCTTCTCCCGTTTGAAATCTGCATTCCAAACAAGCCAGTATCTTCCGCCAAAATCAATCAAAACTTTTGCTTCGGCTTCATCCATCGGCAAAGCAAAACCATAACGTTCCATTCCGCGTTTGTCACTTAAAGCTTTGGCAAATGCTTCGCCTAAAGCAAGGCCTGTATCTTCTATGGTATGATGTTCATCAATGTGCAGATCGCCTTTTGTTTCAATAAACAGATCCATCTTTCCATGTCTTGCTATTTGCTCTAACATGTGATTAAAAAAACCAAGACCTGTATGAATATTTGCTTTACCACTTCCATCTAAATTTAGTTCAACCCTGATCTTTGTTTCATTTGTATTTCTTTCATGCACCACTTTTCTTAAGCCAAGTTTCAAAAAAGTATAAATATCTTTCCAAGCCTGTGTTTCGAGTGCAATAACTGCAGTAAGTTCTTCTCTTGAATCCTGTATTTCTTTACCGCCAAGATCAGGATCGGCATTTAACCAAATGGCTTTACATCCAAGATTTTTTGCAAGTTGAACATCTGTTATCCTATCACCGATAACAAAGGAATTTTTAATATCATAACCAGGATTATTAAGATACTCCGTTAACATTCCTGTTCCCGGCTTCCTGCTTGGCGAATGTTCGTGTGGAAAACTTCTGTCGAAAAATGATTTGGAAAAATGAACGCCTTCATTTTCAAAAGCCTTCACAACAAAGTTTTGTATCATCCAGTATTTTTCTTCCGGATATGCCTCCGTGCCAAGACCATCCTGGTTACTAACCATCACTAATTCATAATCAAAGTCAGCAGCGATCTTTGAAAGATATTGAAAAACATAAGGATAAAACTCAAGCTTACTCCAGTCATCAATCTGGTACGTTGGTGGCGCTTCTTTTATAAGCGTGCCATCCCTGTCAATAAACAAAATCCTTTTATGCATACATGCAGTTGTTTAAATAATATTCACGCTTCCATGAATAGTTTAAGAGATTGCTTGAATTTATTATTTTAGGAACTAAGCTGAAGTTTTTCATGTCATCGCCTGTTGTGTCACTCACTTGTACGTTCCGTTTTTATGGCATCATTCAAGTTTGCAAATAATATTTACTTCTTAATCCTCATTCTTTTTCGCAACAGGAATAGTGGTAGCATCCTTTGGCGGATTACGTCCAATGAAGGGATGCTGTTCGAGGTCAACAACCTGCCCACTTATGGGGCCACTTTCATCAGCAAGCCAATAAACTGCGGCTGCGGCAATTTCTTTCGGTTGTAAAATTCTTCCTGCAGGCGCATAAACGGAAGGTATCTCCTTATACCAGTCCTCCGGTAATCCATGAGAGCGTTTGCGTTCCATTTCTGTTTCTGTTAATACCCAACCCGGATTTATCTGATTTACCCGCACTCCATTTTCACGGTGTAAAGTATCGCCTAAATTTCTTGTCATCGTCATTAAAGCACCTTTTGAGATGCTGTAAGCCATTAAGTTTGGTTCACCGCTGTAAGCATTAACAGAGCCGATATTCAGCACGCAGCCTTTTGTTTTAGTTAACTGTGGCAAAGCTGATTTTATTAAAGCAAAAGGAGCAATGGTATTTGCTTCAAGCACTTTGCGTAAAAAAGCGGTATCCGTTGTATGAATATTTGAAGAAACAACCCAGGCTGCATTATTAACAACAGCATCAAGTTGGCCAAAAGTTTTTATGGCAAGTTCTACCAATCGTTCAGGTGCGCCTTCGCTTGTTATATCTTCGATGTGCAATACGGCATTATCCTCCCCCAAGGATTTAACTACTGCTTCGCCCCACTCTTTTTCCAAACCATGTATAATTACTTTTGCACCTTCTTTCACACATCTTGTTGCAATAGCTTTACCAATACCTGTTGTACTTCCTGTTACAATAACTACTTTATTTTGAAGACGCATGATGAATGTTTAAGAGATTTTGAAAATGATGTTTTGGTGAAAGAAAAAAATAAATAGAAGTATTAATACCTGTTCATTAAGTTCAGAACGTTGAAGTGAGTGACACAACAAGCGATGCCATTAGCACCTCAGTTGGCTACATAAAAAATTCTCTTTTTTTTTACACTGGTTTCAATACGCTTTTTACTACTTCGCCTTTGTGCATTTTCTCGAATGCTTCGTGCCATTCAGTGATAGGCCAAACACCGCCGATAATAGGCTTTACATTTAACTGATCGCTTGCAAGCAAAGCAATAACACGCTCCCATACAGGCCAGTTATGACTGAAACTTCCCTGCAACCGGATGTTTTTTTGCACCAATGGATCGAGTGAAAAACCAAGTGGCTCTCTCCCCCATCCTACTTTGCTTATTTGCCCGCTTGGTCTTACCAGTTGCATCGCCTTTTTTAAAGTTGCGCTAACACCTGCAGCATCAATAATACAATCGGCGCCTAACCCATCACGTTCCATTGCCCATTCTGTTGCATCACGGATAATGGGAATACATCCATATTGTTTTGCAATATCCAGTCGCACTTTATCATTTTCCAAACCAACAACCGCTACCTCAGCTCCGCAAAGTCTTGCTACCGCAGCGCAAAGAATACCAATGGTTCCCGGGCCTAACACAATCACCCGATCGCCAGGTTTAAGATGTGCATTTTCAACAACGGCATTAAAGGCAACGCAGCAAGGCTCGGTTAAACAAGCCTGCTCAAAAGAAAGTGAATCGGGCACACGATGCAAACAACGTGCAGGCACACGAACATAACGTGTCATCGCACCATCTACACCATAACCAAAACCTTTACGTGTTGGATCAAGATTATACAAACCACGACGGCACATAGGATTATTGGCATCAATAACTGCAGCGGTTTCGCTAACCACACGATCACCTTCTTTCCAGCCAACTACGCGACTTCCTACTTCAGCAATATGACCACCAAATTCATGACCTAATACAACAGGATAATTTACGGGCCAGCTATGATCAGCGGTCCATTGATGCAAATCACTTCCGCAAACACCAACGTTTGCAACTTCAAGCAAAACATCTTCGTCACCAATAACAGGTTTGGCAATTTCACGTATTTCAACTGAACCTTTTTCAGGTGCAAAATTTACGACAGCAGCATTCTTCATTAGATCGTTTTTAAATTTTAGGATGAGGAGGTTAAAGATAAAAGATAAGTGGGATTTAAGCCGCTGTTTTTATTTCAATTTCCTGATAATAATAAGAATAGGATGTGATGGACATCATATTTCGGCAAAAGGTGCCGGGGTAATTTTGTAAGATGCATGCAGATCTATCTATTCTGAATAAATACAACATACCGGTTCCAAGATACACCAGTTATCCCACCGTTCCTTTTTGGAAAGATGCGTTGGATAAAACAAAATGGCAGAAAATATTTCAGCAACAGTTTGCTATAGAAAACAAAAAAGAAGGAATAAGCCTTTATATTCATTTACCATTCTGCGAAGCCTTGTGCACCTATTGCGGCTGTAATAAAAAGATAACAACTAATCACAGCGTGGAAGGCGAATACATGCAGGCAATCATAAAAGAATGGTTACTGTATATTGAACTGATGGATGAAAAACCGGTTATCCGGGAATTGCATTTAGGTGGCGGAACACCTACTTTTTTTTCTCCTGAAAACCTGCAAATATTATTGAATGCAGTTTTATCAAAGGCAGTTGTTCATCCTCAGCATGAATTCAGTTTTGAGGGCCATCCCAATAACACGACAAAAGAACATCTACAGGCTTTGTACGATATTGGTTTCAGAAGAGTAAGTTATGGCGTGCAGGATCATGATCCCGAAGTGCAGCGCGTCATCAACCGCATTCAACCTTTTGAAAATGTTCAACGTGCAACAGAAAATGCAAGAATGATCGGTTATACTTCTGTGAACTTTGATCACATTTATGGCCTGCCTTTGCAAACTTTACAAAGCATTTATAAAAACATCAAACAATCTATTCGTTTAAAACCTGATCGGGTTGCTTTTTATAGTTATGCGCATGTGCCCTGGACAAGCCGTGGACAAAGATTGTTTGATGAGAATGACTTGCCGAATGCAGAAACAAAAATGAAGTTGTATCAACTTGGTCAACAATTATTTTCGGAGAATGGCTATTACGACATCGGTATGGATCATTTTGCTTTGCCTAAAGACGATCTGTATATTTCATGGAAAGAAAACAGGCTGCACCGTAACTTTATGGGTTATACAACTCAACGAACAAACATGCTGATAGGTTTGGGTGTTTCGAGCATAAGTGATGCAGGTGTTGGGTTTGCACAAAATCACAAAACCATTCATGATTATTATTCTTTTATAAACAAAGGAGAGTTGGCAGTTACAAAAGGTTTTTTTTTGGATGAAGAAGATATTGCATTCAAAAAATATATTTTAGATATCTGTTGTAAAGGAAGAACGACATTTCATGCTGAAAATTTAGAAACATTGATTGATCATTGCTTTCCTCAATTTAGAAAATTAGAAGAGGATGGTTTGATAGATTGGAATGTAAATGAACTTATTGTAACGCCTCTTGGCAGAAATTTCATTCGCAACATTTGCAGTGCATTTGATCTTTATTTATTAAGAAATAAAGCAAAAGAAGAAAAGCCTTTGTTCAGTAAAGCCATATAACTTCTCTCCCTCTATCGTAACTATTTTTATTATACATTTATGCTCATGTATAATAAATTATTTCTGCTTGCTATTTTTATCTGCAGTTGTCTGGCTGTAACTGCGCAAAAGAATTCTTCGAAAACTATTCCCATCATTTTCGATACAGACATGGGACCGGACTATGATGATGTGGGCGCCATTACTTTGTTGCATGCTTTTGCCGATAGCGGTAAAGTAAAAATTCTTGCTACAATTGCAAGCACTAAATATGATGGTGTTGCTTCAGTATTAAATGTATTAAATACTTATTTCGATCGTCCTGATATTCCTATTGCTGTTCCAAAGGGAAAAGCTTTGGAGTTAAGAGATTCGCAGCATTGGTCTGATACATTAATCGCCAACTTTCCTCACACTATCAAAAGCAATGCTGAAGTACCTGATGCGGTTGAATTATACCGCAAACTATTGGCTGTACAACCTGATAAAAGTGTAACGATTGTTACCGTTGGTTTCTTAACCAATCTTGCAAATCTTTTACAATCAAAAGCCGATAAGTATTCTCCGTTAACAGGCAAAGAATTAGTGGCGAAAAAAGTAAAGCATCTTGTTAGCATGGCAGGAAAATTTCCTGAAGGACAAGAGTTTAATATTGATGAAGACGCTACATCCTCAAAATATACTTATGAAAACTGGCCGACACCCGTTTTATTTAGCGGTTTTGAAATCGGTGAGAAAATAAAAACCGGCTTGCCTTTGATACATAACACCAACATCAAAAACAGTCCTGTAAAAAAGGTGTTTGAGATATGCATCCCAAAAGCTGCAGAAGATGCACAAGGCAGAATGAGTTGGGATGAAACCGCTGTACTCGTTGCCGTTAAAGGTTATGAACCATTTTATGATGTAAAAAAAGGTAGGATAATTATTAATGAAAGTGGTTATAATAAATGGGATGAGAACGGCAGTGATCAAATGTATCTCGTTGAAAAAGTTTCACCACAAAGTGTACAGGATTATATCAATCACCTTATGATGCATCAACCGAAAAGATGATATCATCGTTTTTTCCTCATTGCTTTATAAATTTTTATCGCACTCATTAATAATATCACAAACAAAATAAGTCCTGCAAGTCCCCACACAAAACTCAGGCTTTGTTTTACAACAGCAAGCATAACAATTG
>JAEZRL010000103.1 GCA_023440945.1 Bacteroidota bacterium | reverse complement strand
CTACGGATGCAAACGGGCAGTATTCACTCAGAAATGTAAAGCCCGGTAACTATATTTTGGAAGTATCAATGATCGGCTTGAAACCTGAACAGGAGAACATTACTGTTTCAGATAACACCATTACTGTAACGCTTACTTTAGCTGAAGACATAAATAAATTAAGCGACGTAATAGTAACCACAAAAAGAAGCCAAAATGAAAAAGTTGTAGCCATTGGAAAAATGCCGGTAGCTGCTAAAGACCTGCCACAAAGTGTAGCCGTGATCGGGCAGGGTGTAATTCGCGATCAGCAGGCTTTGCGCATGAGCGATATTATTAAGAACGTGAATGGTGTTTATATTACCAGTACCCGCGGTAATGTACAGGAAAGCTTTGCTGCCCGTGGTTATAGTTTTTCCAGTACCAATATGTTCAAAAACGGCTTCCGGGTAAATGCAGGTGTAATGCCTGAAGTAAGCGGACTTGAAAAAGTGGAGGTACTTAAAGGAAGTGCTGCTATCTTATATGGCCAGGTAGCGCCGGGTGGGATTGTAAACATGGTAACGAAACAACCTAAATTCAAATTTGGCGGAGAAGTGGCAATGCCTGTAGGAAGCTACGATTTATACAAACCTTCTTTTGATATTTACGGGCCTGCTACTTCAACCATCGCTTATCGTATAAACGGAACTTTTGAAACCAGTAACAGCTATCGTGATGTGGTGCATTCCAAACGTTATTATGTAAATCCATCTTTGTTATTCAAGTTAGGCCAGCGTACTGAACTGCTTATCGAAGGTGATTATCTCAAACATGAATTTACTCCGGATTTTGGCATCGGTACGCTGGATAATACACACATTCCGGGTGTGCCTCGTTCCCGGTTTCTTGGAGCTGCATGGTCTTACAGCACTACACAACAAGCTACAACAACTGCTTCAGTAAAGCATTTGTTTAACGAGAATTGGCGATTAGAAGCATCGGCATCTTATCAGCAATATAACCGTGATTATTTCTCTACTGAAAGAATTCAGGCAGATGCTAATGGCGATTGGGTTCGTCCCCTGGGCAGGATTGATACAAAAGAAAGTTATTATGCCACGCAAGTAAATATCATCGGTAAATTCAAAACCAAATCTCTGCAGCATACGCTTTTAACAGGTGTTGATGCAGACCATGATGTTACTGGCAATTATGATTTTGATTTTCCTGCAGTAGATGGATTACCAGCTAAAGGTTATGATAAGATCAATATACTCGATCTGGGTAAATATGTACAGCGGACCGATATTCCGGAAGTCACCCGAATAAGAAGGAGAGAAGCTCCTGTAAATCATTTTGGCGCTTATATGCAGGACCTTATAAAAGTTTCTCCGAAATTTAATGTGCTCGCAGGTGTACGGTGGTCTTATGTAACTACCATGGGCATAGATTCCACCGATTTGCAGAGCGGCACAAAAACCACAGGCGAAGCCCGTTATGACCAGGCTTTCTCCCCGCGATTTGGATTGGTTTACAAACCTCTTGCTTCCACTTCTGTTTTTGTTAGTTATTCTAATTCCTTCCAAACAAATACAGGAACTGATATATTTGGTAACACACTACCTGCTTCTATTATAGATCAATACGAAGCCGGTGTGAAAAATGATTTTTTTGACGGGCAGTTATCCGCTAACATAACGGTTTATCGTATCATCAATAATAATCTTGCTCAAACAGCTCCTTTTGATAAAGATGGCAACCTAAACAGCAATACGGCTATCAAACAATTATCTGGTCAAACTACAAGTGATGGCGTTGAATTTGATCTTGTCGGACAACCTGTAAATGGTCTTTCGATAATGGCAGGATACAGTTACAACTATATGCGTTATACAAAGACCGGCTCCGCCAAGGGAAATTATATAGAAGGTGAACGACTGGTAAACAATCCGGCACATACTGCGAACGCAAGTATTTTTTATACGTTCAGCAATAAATATCTGAAAGGTTTTAAACTCGGCGCTACCGCCAATTATATTGGCGAACGTTTCGGTGGCTGGAACAATACCGTTGGCCAATCACAGGATTATTCCCGCTTAATTCCGGTAAAAGGTTATACCGTGTTGGATATTACCGCAGGTTATACTTATAAAAACATTTCACTATTGGCTAAAGTGTCAAACCTAACCAATACACTAAACTATTACGTGCATGAAAATTATAGTATCAATCCTATTCCACCACACCAGTTCAGTGCAACAGTTTCTTATAGGTTTTGATTAATTTTTTTCCGTATAAAAGACACGAAGAAAGCATAAAGTCACCAATGTTTCTTCGTGTCTTTATGGTTTACTCAACAATTTGTTAGCATGAAAATATTCTTTCGTCGAATTCATTTATACTTAAGTCTTGCTGCAGGATTAGTAATATTTACCTGTTGTCTTACAGGCGCCATATTGGTTTTTGAAAAAGACATTCAAATGGCGCTAAATAAAAGCAGGTATTATGTTGTACCTGCAGAAACAAAATTATCACTGGAGCAATTAGCTAATTCTGCAAAGCAGAATATTCCTCAGGGAAACATCAACGGTATAAAAGTTTATAACGATAATACCCGTTCTGCAGAAATAAGTATGAGCTTGCGGGGAAATGCAAAAAATGACCGGTCGCAAAATGTTACCGTGTACATCAACCCTTATACAGCACAAGTATTGGATGTTTATAGTTATCGTGAAACCTTTTTTTACCAGGTATTTGCACTTCATCGCTGGTTGCTGGGTGATTCTGATGGAGCGGGTAAATATATTGTAGGCATTGCCACTACTGTTTTTTTGTTTATAATAATTACCGGTATTATTCTTTGGTGGCCAAAGACACAAAAGATATTGATTCAACGACTGAAGATAAAAAAGAATGCCGGCTGGAAACGCCTTAATCATGATCTTCACATCGTACTTGGTTTCTACAGTGCTATTATTCTTTTCATATTTGCATTTACAGGATTAGCGTGGTCGTTCGAATGGTTTAATAAAGGAATATACCAGGTAACGAATTCACCCTTAACGCCACCACCTCCTCCAAAATCAGTTTATACAACCAATGCAAAAACTGTTTCATTGGACAAAGCATTAGCTACAGCACAAACAGTCTATCCACAAACAATTTCTTACAACATAAGTCTGCCGAAAGATTCTACCGGCGCCATTACAGTTTCTTCATTATCGCCAAATGCAGTGCACGAAAGTGCAACTGATGCAGTTTATATTGACCAGTACACAGCATCTGTTTTGGGTACGATGGCTTATAGTGAAAGGAGCGTTGGCTCACGTGTTCGTTCAACATTCAAACCGGTACATACCGGCAGTATTTGGGGTATGCCCTCAAAAATAGTTGCCTTTATTGTATGTGTGTTTGGTTGCAGCTTTCCTGTAACGGGTGTTATAATGTGGTTGAATCGTACGAGGAAGAAAAAGAAGCGTGCTATATTTGCCGGGCAAGAAGCAAATTTAGTTGATGCATAGAACAAGTTTATCGCAGGAAAATCAGTTTAAAGGTGCGGAGGAAGGATTCGCCATTATACCCGCCATTGATATTATTGATGGGAAATGTGTCCGTTTAACACAGGGAGATTATGCACAAAAAAAAGTGTATAATGAACATCCACTGGAAGTAGCAAAACAGTTCGAGGATATTGGTTTAAAAAGACTGCATTTGGTTGATTTGGATGGTGCAAAAGCAGGTGCCGTAAAAAACTGGAAAGTGCTCGAAGCAATTGCAGGTAAAACATCTTTGATTGTTGATTTTGGTGGAGGCATAAAAAAAGAAGATGATGTTAGAATTGTTTTTGAATCAGGCGCAGCTTTGGCAACTATTGGAAGTTTAGCGGTAAAAGATGAATCTACCTTTGTTGAATGGTTACAGAAATACGGAGCCAATAAATTTTTATTAGGTGCAGATGTAAAGGATGAGAAAATTGCTATTAATGGATGGCTCGAAACAACGGATATATGGATCTGCGATTTTATTCGCAAATACCTTGGGCATGGTGTTCAGCAAGTATTTTGTACAGATGTAAGTAAAGATGGAAAACTGGAAGGACCGTCAACCAGTTTGTACAAGAACATCGTTAAAGAATTTCCTGAATTATATTTTATTGCAAGTGGTGGTGTAAGTTCAATAGATGATATTTATCAACTTGCCGAAATTGGTTGCAAAGGTGTTATTATTGGCAAAGCTATTTATGAGGGAAGAATTAGTTTTAAAGATTTGAAGGATTTTTAAATTTCTTAAAACAATTCTTTAGGATTTATAGAATTATCGAATTTT
>JAEZRL010000098.1 GCA_023440945.1 Bacteroidota bacterium | reverse complement strand
CAGGACCAGCATCAGTAGGTGCCGTTTGAATTTCCGGATCAAGACCTTTATACGGCGTAATTACGAAAAGATTATTTCCTGAAATATAAACCCTTAAGGCAGATATGCCTTTGATATTTTGGAAGCTGTAAGAAATTGTAGCATTATCCAACCTGAGATAAGATGCTTTTTCTAACCAAAGATCGGATACAGCAGGAGCATCTTTAATACCATTTGTCAATGCGGCTTTTGTAACGTTGTTCCCTGGTAAACGAGTAATAGTTGCGAGGTTCAAAGCTGTATTATTAAAGGCTTTCTGTCCATATACACCTCTCAGGAAAAAGTTCAAACTCCAATTACCATAGGTGAACGTATTAGTTAATCCATAAGTGAATTTTGGACTTGGATCAATATAGTATTTGGTTGGATTAGGATTTTGATCCTGAGTTAAAGATTTAACACCTGCTGAATCAAATAACTGATGTCCATCTTTATCAATTCCTGTGAAATGTGGTAGATAAAACTCATAAGGAGCATAGCCAGGCTTCAAGAAGGTGATTGGGTAAGCGCTTAAACCACGACCGGCAGCATAACCACCCGGAATTTGGTCAGTAGAAACTTTATACCCCTGGTAACTTCCAGATAAGCTTTCAACTCTTGTTTTGATGAAGGTAAGTTGCCCATTTGCATTCCATGTAAATTTCTTACCTCTAACAATATCCCCACCGATAGAAATTTCAACACCTTTATTTGATAAGTCGCCAACATTTGCCAAAATAGTATTAATAAAAAAGGGAGGTGTAGGTACAGTATAGTAATAAAGTAAGTTTACTGTCTTGTCGTTGAATACATTTATATCTCCTGATAAACGGCCATTAAATAAACCGAAATCTAAGCCGATATTTTTACCTCTTCTTTCTTCCCATTTTAAATCAGGGTTGGCATTCTGAGTTGGAGAATAAGTTTGGGGATAAGTTTGAGATGCTGCATTGTAATAACGACCGCCAGGTCCGTACAATAATAAAGTACTATAAGGAGATATGGCATCTGAATTACCTGTCACACCATAACCTGCTCTCAACTTTAATTCACTTACCCAGCCAACACCTTTCATAAAGTTTTCTTCACTTATCCTCCAGGCAACATCAAAAGATGGGAAATTACCCCAGCGATTATTTACACCAAATTTAGAAGAACCGTCTCTTCTTATACTTGCGGTAACATAATATTTGCTGGCAAAGTTATAGTTAACTCTTGCAAGGAAAGAGATCAGTTTATATTCTTCCTTGTAAGAACCGATACTATTGTACTGTGAGTTACCTCCACCTAAATTGTTTTCCTGGTTTTCTTCAACAATAAACTGTTGACCACTCGCACCAAAATTGTTGTCAGTAAAATAGTTATACTCATAAACACCGGTAGCCTGAACATTATGTTTGCCAAAGTCCTGGTTATAATTCAAATGGATATTACCTATTCTTAAATCATTATTGTATTCATTACGGCTTGCACTGTTCCTGTTTCCTTCTATTGGAAAAGTAGGTGTGAAATTATTATACTGAGAGTTCCTGTGCGTCATTGAGCCGGTAGTACCCAGTTGCAATTCTTTTGTTAACTGGTAGTTCACCGTTCCATACATTAAAGTAACATACTCTTTTCCCCTTTTAACCTCTTCAAGTTGATGCTGAACAGGATTTGCCAAAGCAAAATCAGAGTATTCAAAATAAGAGCCATCACTGTTATAAACCGGATAGGTAGGAACAGTGTTTGCAGCCCACATGAAAACGTTATAATCAGTAAATTTTCTGTTTGTCTCAGTGTAAATGATGCCCCCTGTTATTTCCAATTTATCATTCAATGCTTTTTGTGATGCATTGAATCGCAAACCATATTGCTCTTTGCCAGAATTTAGCACCACACCTTCCTGATTCAAATAACTTATAGAACCACGATAATTAAATCCTTTTGCACCACCTGATACAGCAAGATTATGTTGATGAGAAACTGCAATACGGGTAATCTCATCCTGCCAATCCGTATTTGCACCTTTATCATAACTACCGGGATCGGAAACAGCAGCTTTCCATTCGCTTGCATTCAATAAATCTAATCTGTTAGCTTGCTTTGAAACTCCTACTAAACCGCTGTATTCCACCTTTGCCTGACCTGCCTGGCCTTTTTTAGTATTAACGATAATTACACCGTTTGCGCCACGTGCACCATAAATAGCAGTGGCTGAGGCATCTTTTAAGATGTCATAGGAAGCAATATCGCCGGGAGGAATATTTTGGAAGGCATTGGGATCATCCAAAGGAACACCATCTAACACGATCAAAGGACTTTGACCTCCGGTAAGAGAAGTTTGACCTCTCAAACGAATGATGGCGCTTTGGTTCGGATCGCCACCAGGCTGTGTAATTACCAAACCAGCAACTTTACCTTGTATTTGCTGAATAGGATTGGTAACAACGCCCTGGTTAAAATCTTTTGCACTTACTGCAGCAACAGCGCCGGTAACATCTTTTTTACGGGCAGTTCCATAACCTGTTACCACAACTTCATTCAAACTGCCTGCCTGCGGAACAAGCGAAACAGATACGGTTGAGGTGTTGCTGATGTTTACCGTTTGAGTTGTGTAACCCACAGAAGAAATTTGCAATGAGGTTGCCGATGAAGGAACACTTAAACTAAAAGTACCGTCAGGGTTGGCTGAAGTTCCTGTTTTAGAACCAGTTACTAAAATGGAGGCGCCGGGAATGGGTTGGCCTTTGTCATCTAAAACAGTTCCTGTGATTGTTTTGTTTTGTGCCCAGATAGGTTGTAACATTAAAAGAAACAGTGGGCATAAGAGAAGTGCTCTTAATAATCGAGTTTTAGTCATAGATACAAGCAGTTTAACAGTAAAAATAGAGATTTTGCGTAAATCGTACACATTTTGTTAAAAAAAGTTTTTAACAGTTGTGTAAGAAAAAAGACAGGCATTGTTAGATTAATGCTGCATGAATTTTTTTTGTTGCAGATTTATTGGCACAGGTTGCTGGTTTGGATATGGACTAAAGATGAGTTCAGGATTTGAATTTCAAATTTCATTCGGCTTTAAAATAACCCAAATAACATCGCGTCTACTTTGGAAATGATCTCTCCAAGATCTTCGCTTTTTTCGGCAAATTTATTTTTATCCACATCAATAACGAGCACCTGACCTTCATTATAATCTTCAATCCATTTATTATAAAGAAGGTTGAGTTTCTTCAGATAATCCAGACGGATATTTTCTTCATATTCCCTGCCACGCTTTTGAATTTGCCCTACAAGTGTTGGCACAGAAGCCTTAAGATAGATTAATAGGTCAGGCGGCTTCACCATTGATTTCAAGGTTTGGAAAAAATCGAAATAATTATCAAAATCGCGTTTGCTCATCAAACCCATTTCATGAAGATTGGGCGCAAAAATATTTGCATCTTCAAAGATGGTTCTGTCCTGGATAACTGTTTCTGTTCCTCTTTGTATTTCAAGCAACTGATTCAAACGGCTGTTGAGAAAGTATATTTGAAGATTAAAACTCCAACGTGGCATATCTTCATAAAAATCCATTAGATAAGGATTGTGATCTACATCCTCAAACTGGGGAATCCATTTATAATGCTTGCTTAACAACTCCGTCAATGTTGTTTTACCGGCTCCAATATTTCCCGCTACTGCAATATGTTTTGGTTTCTTCGCTTTAGCCATTTACGTTGTACGTTTTAACCTCCACCTTGTTCTCTCTTAAAAAGAAAGGGAGGCCGATCTGGAAAATAATAATTTCGCTTTTGTTTTTACAATATTTACCCCCGTTGAAATGCTTCAGATTTTTATTCATTCATTATTTACCTTCTCATCCGCCAATTTCCATTGCCTTTCTTACAATGTTTAAAGTTGCAGAAGCACTTGCTCTTGCTTTTTCTGCGCCTTGCTTCATAACTTTTTCCAGGTATGTTTTATCATTTTGAATCGATGCTGCTTTCTCTCTTATCGGTCGCATAAAACCAACCATATCTTCCGCTAATTGTTTTTTCATATCGCCATAACGAATGACACAATTATTAAAATCAGATCCATATTTTTCAACAGCCGTAACAGGACTAACCAATTTCATCAACGTAAAAAGATTTTCTATATAATCAGGCTTCACAGAGTTTGATTCGGTTGGTCCGCTATCAGTTTTTGCCTTCATTATCTTTTTTCTTATCAGATCATCCTCATCTGCAAGATACAAAGTAGCCATTGCGTTTTCACTCTTGCTCATTTTACCATTGCCATCCAAGCTCATGATCTTTACCAACTCATTTCCATAGTTAAAAGCTTGTGGCATTGGAAACACTTCACCATAACGGTGATTAAAACGCTCTGCGAAATTTCTTGCCATTTCCAAATGCTGCTCCTGATCTTTACCAACAGGCACTTTTAAAGCACGATGAATTAAAATGTCCGAAGCCATCAGTACAGGATAAGTAAGTAATCCTGCATTTACATTTTCCGGATGTAAACGCACTTTA
>JAEZRL010000066.1 GCA_023440945.1 Bacteroidota bacterium | reverse complement strand
GATCTGTGCTGTCAACTGGTTATTATCATCAGAGCCATCATTTCTTACAATGTTGTCAGGCTGATAAATAGTGTTTCCGGGCGTAAAATATTTGTTTAGGATAAGTGATGAACTGTTTCTTCCACCCGTGTTATAAGTTACATCAGCAGAAAGTTTGTTATCAGGCGAACCAAATTGCCTATCGTAGCTTAAACGACTAAAGCTACGCTTGAATTTATTGGCACCGTTTGTTGTTCTTAAACCTGTATAATCAAGTGCTTTAAGAGAATCAAGATAAGATTGATGCTGCACCTCATCATTATTGAATTTTCCATTTACAAAGCCCTGTGTAAAAGACAATGTATTTTTATCATCAATAAAATAATCAATACCAAATCTTACAGAAGAAAATTCTCTTTTTCTTTCGTTATCCGAGTTTTGATTGAAATAATCCGTTGCAATACCATTCTTTCTATTTTCTCTGTATGTTTCTTCATGCGTTTTACCACCGGATTGATTATAATTTCCACTGATAAAAAAGTTTATTTTGTTTTGACGAACATTAAGATTGAGATTGCCATTTAATACATCGGGAGAACCAACACCTGCAGAAGCAATACCGTTTATACCGGAACGTTTGTTTTTCTTCAATACTATATTGATGATACCTCCTGAACTTGATGCATCATATTTTGCAGATGGATTGGTAACAAGTTCTACTCTTTCGATGTTATCTGCAGGTATCTGGTCAAGCGTAAGAATTGTTGGCCTTCCATCAATCAAAATTTGCGGGCTGCTATTACGCATTTGAACATTTCCATCTACATCAACGGTTAATGAAGGAATGTTTTTCATTACATCTACAGCGGTTCCTCCTTGGGCAGTAATGTTCTGTTCAACATTAAATATTTTTCTGTCGATGCCAAACTGCATTCCTGGTTTTTGCGATGTTACTACTACGTTACCAAGATTATTTGATTGTACAATTAAACTTACTTCACCAATATCCTTTGTAAGCACTTTGTTACGGTCAATATCTTCATCGTTTATAACCTGGAATGAAACATCTCTGTTAGCAGAAGTATGACCAACTGCAGAAACGATTATGGTAAACTCAGGCGCAAACGGAATGTTATTAAATTCAAAACTTCCATCGGGACCGGAAATAACATTTGCAGAAAAACGAGCAGGTTTTGGGTCCTCGGTTGATAAGGTTTGAGTTGTAAATATCTGCACCGTAGCACCGGGAATATTGTTGTTTGTGGTTTGATCTGTAACTTTTCCTTTAATGCTGATCTTAATATCGGCATAGTTTTTTCTATCAGACGGCTCCTGTGCCGAGACCTCGAACGAACTAAATAGTAACACAAATAAAAATGCAGACGTAAATATTCTTATCATATTTAATTTTTTATCCCGTTCAAAAACAACATTTAAACAGGTTTTGTTTATTAATAAAAGGGGAACGGAAATGAAGGATTTGACGCTTATGAAGCAAGCAACTTAGCTAAAAAATGCCTTGATTGAGAGTTATTGCGTGAACATTAACTAATTACAAACATTTCAATTTATTCACCGAAAAATTTAACTTATTCATCGGTGAGTTTTATTGCTGACTGAAGGGCAAAACGTACAAGTGAGTGACACAACGATGTCCAATTTGTGCACTGCAGTTCGTAACACAACTATTAAACCACATTTTACAATTATGCTACATTTGTGCAGCAATTAATAATCTATGCGTGAACTTTCTGTTGTGATTACGGTGATGAACGAAGAGGATAATATTGTGCCTTTAACAGAGGCAATTAAAAAGGCTTTGAGAAACATTGATTATGAAGTGATTTTTGTTGACGATGGCTCAACCGACGCAACAAGAAGACGCATAAAAGAAGTGCTTGACGACCGTATTGTTTTGGTAGAATTAAGAAAAAATTACGGTCAGAGCACGGCAATGGCAGCGGGCATTGATTATTCAACGGGAAAACATATTGCCTTATTGGATGGCGATCTGCAGAATGATCCTGCTGATATTCCTTTTATGCTTAATAAATTGATAAAAGAAGATTGGGATGTTGTAGCAGGAAATCGTAAAGACAGGAAAGATGGAACATTGCTAAGAAAGATACCAAGTAAAATTGCTAATGCGATCATTCGCAGCATGACAAAAGTGTATATTAAAGATTACGGTTGCACGCTGAAAATTTTTAAAAGAGAGATTGCTGAAGACCTGGGATTGTACGGTGAATTGCACCGTTTTATACCAGTGCTTGCGGCCATGCAGGGAGCAAGAATCACGCAGGTGGATGTAAGGCATCATCCACGAAAATTTGGAAAATCAAAATATGGTTTGGGCAGAACTTTTCGTGTGATGAGTGATTTGGTAACAATGGTTTTTTTCAGAAAGTACAGTCAAAAGCCAATGCATCTTTTTGGAACAATGGGTTTTGTTTGTTTGATACTCGGTATTATTATAAACCTGTATTTACTGGCATTGAAAATTGCAGGCCATGATATTTGGGGAAAACCGATACTAATACTCGGAATGATACTTTTATTGGGCGGCATACAACTAATAACAATCGGCATTCTTGCCGAAATAAGCATACGCACTTATTACGAATCGGGTGATAAAAAAACATACCAGGTAAGAAAAATATTTGCACGTGCAAAAGTATAAGAACCTGCTGAAGCTTATAATAAAACTAACTGTTTCGGTATTGTGTTTATGGTATGTTAGCTATAAAATAAACTGGTTGCAAACCTGGCGAACATTTAAACAAAGCGATTGGTTGTGGTTGTTTGTTGCCGTTGTTCTCTTTGTTGCGTCAAAGATTGTTGCATCTTTTCGTTTGAACATTTATTTCAGGAATATTAATGTAAAGCTGAGCGAGAAAAAAAATCTTGAATTGTACTGGCTTGGCATGTTCTACAATATTTTTTTGCCCGGTGGAATTGGAGGTGATGCATATAAAGTTATCCTGTTGAATAAACGGTATCAATATCCGGCAAAATTATTAACTGCAGCGGTTTTGCTTGATCGTGTCAGTGGCGTTGTTGGTATTTCCATTTTAAGCGCAGTTTATTATTATTTTGTTTTTAACGGAGGAAATTATGCGGTATGGTTACTGCTTGCTGGTGTGCCGGCAATGATTGTTTATTATTTTGTTGTAAAGAAATTTTTTCCCTCTTTTATATCAAGCTTTTGGTCAACTTTCTGGTTAGGAGTAACGGTGCAGGCATTGCAGGTTGTGGCCGTTTATTGCATAATGGCTGCGTTGCATTTACGTTTACATGGAACAGAATATATTCTCATTTTTCTTGTTTCCTCTTTGGTTGCAGTGTTGCCATTTACCATTGGCGGTTTAGGTGCAAGAGAAGTTGTATTTATCTGGGGAAGCAAACATTTTTTACTCGATCAAAGCCAGTCTGTAACCATTAGTTTATTGTTTTATCTTATCTCCGTCCTTATTTCACTAATAGGCATGTATTGGGTTTATAATGATCCGCTGAAGAAAGAAGATAGTGGATTACTATCATCAAAAACGGTTATGGAAGGGTGAGGTTTTTTTTCGGTTTCTAGCATCCTGGTGGTTAGGCTTATGTAACATTTCCAAAATTTTAAATGTCAATAGAGAAACTAAAAATGGATTGGTGAAATTGGAGTATCTTTTAAAATTGGAAAGTATTTGTATCAAAAGAAAAGTTGTGACCATTATCTTTCGATGACAATTGCACAAATCAAACAACATTCCTCATACTCCAACATTAAAAACAAATAACCATGAAACACTCCCCAAAATCAATAAGGCCTTTTATTGGTGCATCAAATTTTCAAGAATCGCGAAGCTTTTATAACGAACTGGGATTTAAAGAATCAATTATTTCAAAGGATATGTCTTACTTCAAAATTGATGAGAACATCGGTTTTTATTTACAGGATTATTATGCCAAAGACTGGGTAGATAATTCCATGATATTTCTGGAAGTGGACGATACTAAACAATATTATGAGGAGTTAAAAAAACTTGAACTGTCTGAAAAATATAAAAACGTACGGTTAACACCTATCCGCGAAAATGTTTGGGGAAGAGAATGCTTTCTGCATGATCCTTCCGGTATATTATGGCATTTTGGAGAATTTTATTAAGGAAGTTAAACCGACTTTTTCTAACTCTTAAATACTCCTTTATGTAAAACAGCTATTCGCAATCAATTCTTGTCCTCAATATCACCTGTCCAAAATCAATTTTTAAAAACCTCTCCACTACGCTTAATATCAACTTTAATTTTTATTTTTAAGAATGGTGTGCTTGCAGGTTGTTCGCATAAACTTTACTCAATTTTATTTCAGTGATCGAAGCAGCATAATATTTGAATATTTTAAACCAAATCTCATAAAACTACTGATATGACAAAAACACCTTCCCTCATGAGTCTTCATCTTGGCTACAGGTTGTGTATAGCCGAGATGAATGAAGATATCAACGTATTACGCATTTTCGATGATTATATTACAGAACTTCAATCTTTAAAGGATCATGAAGAAGTGAAAGACGGCATCAAAGAATTTGAAGAGAAGTTTGTAGAGCTGCGTAAAGATATTGATGATCTAAGACACGAAATGCATCTGCAAAAAATGAAGCTTGCTTCTTATTCAAGGGAGATGAAAGCTTATACACCTGTTATGTATAACGATGACAGGCACGAAGAACTGAAACAGGAATACGATCAGTTCAGACAAAAATTTGACAGAGTGAAAAAAGAATTCGGTGAGTTTACAGGTGCATGGCTGTAATTCAAAATCATTAAAGATATATCTGCATACAATGAAGATTAACCACAAGTACTGCTTTTTAAAATTGATTTTTTTTGCTATGTTTTCCATTTCCTCTGCTTATTCAAATGCGCAAAGCGAAGTAAATTATGATGAATCGAAAGTGCCGCCTTATACTTTGCCTGATCCACTCCAAATGAAAAACGGGAAAAAGGTAACAACGAAAGAAGAATGGATGCAATATCAGCGACCTGCTATTTTGCAATTATTTGCGGAAAATGAATATGGCAAAATGCCCGGCAAACCTGCAGGTGAACATTTTAAAGTAACATCAATTGATTCATTTGCACTCAATGGTAAAGCAATTCGCAAACAGATTACTATTTATTTTACGAAAGATGCTTCATCTCCTTCCATGCATGTATTGCTGTATCTTCCTAAAAATGCAAAAGGAGCAGTGCCTGTTTTTACCGGACTTAATTTTTCGGGTAACCAGTCTGTAGCAAATGATAATGGCATTGATATGCCGATAGCATGGTTTGACAATGATGAAGCAAAACACATTACTGATAACAAGGCTACAGAAGCTTCACGTGGCACAGCTTCTTCCCGTTGGCCCGTGGAAGAAATATTAAATAATGGTTATGGTTTAGCAACAGCTTATTATGGCGATCTTGAGCCTGATCATCCCGAAGGTTGGAAATCAGGCATTCGCTCAACATTAAAAGATGAATTATCCATAGAACCAAATGAATGGGGTGCAATCGGTGCATGGGCCTGGGGATTATCAAGAATGATGGATTATCTCGAAACCGATCCTTCTGTTGATGCAAAACAAGTTGTTATAACAGGACATTCACGATTGGGCAAGGCTGCGTTATGGGCAGCAGCAAATGACACACGTTTTGCCATTGTCGTTTCTAATGATTCAGGTGAAGGTGGCGCGGCGTTATCAAAACGTTTTTTTGGCGAAACCATTGAGCGCATCAACACTGCATTTCCACATTGGTTTTGTCCCGCCTTCAAAAAATACAACGGTCATGCAGAACAGCTTCCAATGGATCAGCACATGTTGCTGGCATTAATGGCGCCCCGGCCTTTGTATGTTGCATCTGCAAAAGAAGATCAATGGGCCGATCCTAAAGGTGAGTTTTTGAGTGCAAAAAATGTTGAGCCTGTCTATGCTTTGTTTGATAAAAAAGGATTAGGTACAGATTCAATGCCGCCTGTTAACACACCTATTGGAGAAACGATACGTTATCATATTCGCACCGGTGTGCACGACATCACTTTATACGATTGGAAACAATATATCGTCTTTGCGGATAAACAATTCAGCGCGGATAAGAAATAATTTTTTTTATGGGATGAGCTTCTGTTTTTTATGGCATCGCCTGTTGTGTCACTCAATTGAGAAGCAATGTTTCAATTAATGATATAACTCTGGATCACCGCTTTTTCCTTTGCCTTTGCTTGTAATTTCAAATCGTATTTTATAAGTATTAGTATTATGGCCAAGAGGAGTTTCTTGCCTTGGATCATGAGTTAATTCTTCTTCTAATTTTAATAAATCGTTTTCAGGAGAAGGATACTTTTTAAGTAAAGGTTTGACAGCAATTTTGAAACTTTTTGTAACTCTAACTGTTACACTCTCTTCAAAAAGTCTTTTAGGGTTTGAAGTTTTTTTCCAGACATCCTTGCTTCTTTCACTTCAGTAAGTCCATCTTCAATGCTATTATAAACAGAAAGCTTTTGTTGAAGTTTCTATAGTTTGCATTCAAATCTTCCCACATTTTAACCGGAATAAGAACGGAAGTTTTTTGTCCGCTTTCGTCTACAATATATTTTAAAGTATCAGCCATCATCTTGTTTTTACAAATTTTAAAATAGTTTTCTGTTCCATCACTTCAACTTCTCCTTCAATATCTTCACCACTACTTTATCTATCGGCAGCGTTACAGAATCTTCGTTAAGCTCATCCCATTTTATCCACCTGAAAATTTCACATTGCGCGGTATTGTCTGCGACCTGCTCAGGTGTAAAGTTGAAAACAACATCAGATGTTTTCAATACAAATGGTTCATCTGCATGAACAAAATAATAGATGGAAATGATTTGATCTACCTTATTAAATGCGGATACCTGGAAGAAATCTGTAGTATAGATATGTTCGCCGATTGTTACGTCTAAATTTGTCTCTTCTTTAAACTCACGTTTTAGGCAATCTCTTGTTCCTTCACCAAACTCCAATCCACCGCCGGGAAACTTGGTGAAATATTCTCCGCGTATAAACTCATCTGTTACCAAAATCCTGTTATTACTGTCTTTCAATATCCCATAAACACGCACATTAAAACAAGGCATATCGAGATTTTATAAAATGAAAATGCAATATTACTGCAAGGAGTAATCGTATTATATTTTATAAAACAAAAAAGCGATCCGCAATGAATCGCTTTATAAAAACATCTTTCCAAAAAATTATTTAAGCACTTCTGCGAGCTTCTGTGCTAACTCTTCACCACGCAGATCTTTTGCAATGATAATTCCATTCGGATCAATCAGCATATTATGCGGAATAGATTGTACATGATATAACCTTGCCGCATCGTTTCCCCAAAATTTAAGATCACTTACATGTGTCCAGGTTAAATTATCCGCTTCAATCGCTTTTAACCAGTTCTCTCTTTGCTGATCAAGTGACACACCAAGAATGGTAAAATTTTTATCCTTGTACTTATTATAAGCAGCTACTACATTCGGGTTTTCCATCCTACATGGCTTACACCAACTTGCCCAAAAATCAACGAGTACATACTTCCCTTTGAACTGTGATAATGAAACGTTTTTGCCTGCCGTATCTGGTTGTGTAAAATCAACCGCTTCTGTTCCAACCGCACCAATTTTATCGGTTTCTATTACCTGTTTAATGTTGGCTGCAAACTGGCTTTTTAATGCATCACCTGTTAACTGCTGAAATCTTTTATCCAACAGCATTACATCTTTATTAGGATCAGTATCATAACTATAAGCAAGCAATAAGGCTGCAACGGGAGAATTTTTTTTGCGGGCAATAAAACGATCAACGCTTTCCTGGTAAATGCGATAAGCTGTATTCAAAGCTATCATCAAAGAATCTCGTGCTGATTGTGTTGTTGCATTTTGCAACTGCAACCTGTAATAATTCACATAATCGTTCAAAGGCTTAACATCATAAATAAACTCTTCGTAATCCTTATTGGTTTCAGAGCCTGTTATTTTGAGATCGCTAAAATCGCTGCTGTCGCTTGAAATGTTTATGTTATCATTTCCCATAAACAATACAAGTCTTTTCTCCTGGGACGGAATATTTAAAATTCGCGAATCAATATTATCTGCTTTACCTTTTAAAACGAACACACCCTTCTGCACTTTGGCTTTAGCAAGCGTATCAGTACCGCTGAAACCGGATAAAAAAACTTCTGTATTATCAGGAACTGCTTTCAATTTCCCGGTGATAACAAAACCGTCCTGTGCAAATAAAGAAAAAGGCAATGCAAAGAGAATAAATAACAGGGAGCGTAAATAGTTCATCAGCATTATTTTGAATGGCGTTGTTTCAACACCGCTGTAACATCCTGCAATTTATAGCCTTTTGCGTTAACCAAAAGTAAATAGTGGAACAGCAGGTCAGCCGCTTCATTCAGAAATAATTCTTCATTATTATCCTTCGCTTCTATCACCAGTTCAACCGCTTCTTCGCCCACTTTCTGCGCCACTTTGTTGATGCCTTTCGAAAGCAATCTTGCAACATAAGATTCCTCCGGCGATGCCTGCTTGCGCAGGTTTATAATATCTTCGAGGTACAATAAAAAATTATCACTGTGGTTTACTTCATCCCAACACGTATCAGCGCCGGTATGGCAAACAGGACCAACAGGTTCGGCTTTTATCAATAAACTATCATTGTCGCAATCAACCAAAATTTGTTTCAGTAATAAAAAATTGCCACTCTCCTCTCCTTTTGTCCACAAACGTTTTTTACTGCGACTGTAAAAAGTGACTTTCCCCAGTTCTTCCGTTACCCGCAGCGATTCTTCATTTATAAAACCAAGCATCAAAACTTTATTGGTTTTAAAATCCTGGATAACCGCAGGAACCAATCCATCTGTATATTTTTCAAAATCAATTTTCATGAAAGAAATTATTTTTTGTTACCCGGCTTCAGTTCTTCGTAGCATCGCCTGTTGTGTCACTCACTTCAACATTCTGGTTTCTGTTCTACTTTTTTATTTATCAAAAAGAAGATAATCAAAACGATAATAAGCCAGCATTATCACAAACGCATCGCTATATTTTTTGAATGCAAATATTTTTTCAGATCAGGAATAGCAACTTCTTTAAAATGAAAAATACTTGCAGCCAGTGCTGCATCTGCTTTTGCTTCTTCAAATACTTCAGCAAAATGTTCCATCGTTCCGCCACCACCCGAAGCAATTACCGGCACGGGAAGCTGTGTGCTTAAAGTATGTGTTATATCCAAAGCAAAACCTTTTTTCGTTCCGTCGTGATTCATGGATGTTAAAAGAATTTCACCTGCGCCAAGATCAACCGCTTGTTTAGCCCAATCAAAACATTTGGTATCGGTTTTTAATCTTCCGCCATTCAGGTAAACATACCATTCGCCATCTGCTTCCTGTTTGGTATCAATTGCAAGCACCACACACTGGCTTCCAAATTCTTTTTCCAGTTCGCTTATCAATTCCGGTCTTTTGTACGCTGCTGTGTTTACTGAAATTTTATCTGCGCCATTTTGCAAGAGCACTTGCACATCTTCAACAGAAGAAATACCACCACCAACAGTAAATGGAATATTAATATGATGAGCAATTTTATTCACTAATTCACTGAGTGTTTTTCTTTTTTCGTTGGTAGCGGTTATATCCAGAAACACCAGTTCGTCCGCACCTTGTTTAGCATACAAGGCACCAAGTTCAACAGGATCACCGGCATCACGCAGATCAACAAAATTGGTTCCTTTTACAGTACGGCCATCTTTGATATCCAGACAGGGAATGATACGTTTGGTTAGGCCTTGCCCTCCATCCACTAAAGAGGGGTTTGAAGAAACGTTTATATTTAGAATTTGATCCATTATTCAAAATATTGACGAAAAACTCTATGATTTGTCTTCAATTATAAGTATTTCTTTGCAAGCATTTCTACTTTTATTTTTTCAAAATTTTCCTTCAAAGAAGAATGTTTCAATATTCCACGTAGGTCACGAATTGATTGAAAAGTATTTTTATTTTTCTTCTCCTTTTTCATCTTTTACTTTTATTATGAATACTTCAAAAATTCGATAATTCTATAAATCCTAAAGAATTGTTTTAAGAAATTTAAAAATCCTTCAAATCTTTCAAACTAATTCTTCCCTCATAAATAGCTTTGCCAATAATAACACCTTTGCAGCCAATGTCCGCAAGTTGATAAATATCATCTATTGAACTTACACCGCCACTTGCAATAAAATATAATTCAGTAAATTCTTTGACAATGTTCTTGTACAAACTGATTGACGGCCCTTCAAGTTTTCCATCTTTACTTACATCTGTACAAAATATTTGCTGAACACCATGCTCAATGTATTTGCGGATAAAATCGTAGATCCATATATCGGTTGTTTCGAGCCATCCGTTGATAGCAATTTTCTCATCCTTTACATCTGCACCTAATAAAAATTTATTGGCCCCGTATTTCTGTAACCATTCAACAAAGATAGATTCATCTTTTACCGCTAAACTTCCAATGGTTGCTAAAGCT
>JAEZRL010000510.1 GCA_023440945.1 Bacteroidota bacterium | reverse complement strand
GTAATGATGAAGCTGCATTCTCAAAAGAGAAAAAATATATCGCCAACTTTAAAAAAGCAATATTAATGGTGGCAGGTGCGGCGGTTCAAAAACTGATGATGAAGCTTGATAAAGAACAGGAATTATTGATGAATATTGCCGATATGGCGATTGAAACATTTAATGCGGAAAGCGCTTTGCTTCGTGCAATGAAACTTACCGAACAAAAAGGCGACGAAGCAGTTGAGCTTTATAAAGATATTATGCAGACTTATTTATATGATGCGGCTGATAAAATAAACAAAGCCGGCAAAGATGCTTTGAATGCATTTGCAGAAGGTGATGAATTGAAAATGACGCTGATAGGTTTAAAACGTTTCACCAAAACAGATGCATTTAATTCAAAAGATGCAAGAAGAAGAATAGCTGATAAGATGATTGAAAAAGGAGAATATTGTTATTAGCTTGTAAAGCATCCTTATAAAAAGGATGAGGCGTAAGGTCTCATCCTTTTTGTTTTATGATCAATCTTCTAAAAATATTTTGAACGAAAATAATTTTTATGTTCCCGGCACCGGCTTTTTATGGCATCGCCTCTTGTGTCACTCACTTCAAGGTTCTGTTCATTATTAAACAAAATTTTGGATTTACTATTAAACGTATTCAATTCTATATAACAAGATTTTATCCCACATCAATTTTTCACACGAACATATTTCTCTGTGTTTATCCTGTTAACGCCAAGACTGTCAATCTTTTCTACGCCTTGTTGTATCAATGTATCATTATTAATAGTAATTATAAAATTAAAGCTGTTTCCTTCCCATTCTCTTGCACTGCAATATTCAAGATTTTCTGTATAAGCATCATCATTCAAAGTGTAAGTTCCACCACCGGATGAATATTCAGCAGTAGCAGAATCTTTTCCTTTATTGAGATCATGGCTTAAAAAAGCAAAATGCGTTGCGTTAATGATCTTTATAAATTCCTTCCCTTTTGTATAATCGGTAACAGTTGTATCTCCTTTTTCAACAAGTGTTCCTGTAAGTAATTTCCACGTGCCTTCTATCGGTAGTTTTGAAGTTTTTGTTTCTTCCCTGCTTATCGTTGTATTGCATGATGCAAAAAGCAGGAGCATTGCAACAAAGCCTGTAAAATTTCTCATAATGTGTTTGGTTTATACTGCAATATAAAAAATTGCTTAGCGCATCTTTCGAATATTTCAAACGGTTATATCTGTATAAAACTTGCCATATAAATGTTTTGAAATATATTAGATGAATCATGTTTTCTTATCATCTTACCAAAATCTAACGAACAAGATCATGCAAAGAAGAAATTTTATTAAAAGCACCGCCACTATCTCTGCTTTTTCTATTTTAAGACCAGACATTGTTTTCGGATCAAAAGCTAATTCTGCTATACGTTTTGGTGTTATCGGCTGTGGCAACAGGGGTACAGCCGTAATATCTTCCATATCTGCAAATACAAACACGAACATTATTGCCATTGCAGATCTTTTCGAAGATAAACTTCTGGCAGGAGAAAAAAATTTTAATGAATTGAATACAAAGAAAAATTTTCCTGCATTGAGCAAACAAAATATTTATCGTGGTTCAAAAGCCTATCTGCAATTGTTAAATAACAAAGATGTGGATGCAGTGCTTATCTCTTCTCCTGCATATAGTCATGTTGAATTTCTTGAAGCTGCTGTCGCTGCAGGAAAACATGTGTATTGCGAAAAACCTGTTGCAACGGATGCAGACGGATGCAGAAGAGTGATAGAAGCCGGACAAAAATTAAATGGCAAACAAAGTGTGGCAATCGGTTTCCAGATACGTTATGCAAGTGCGTATGCAGAAATGGTTAACAGAATTCAGCGTGGTGATATTGGCGATTTGATAACTGTACAGCTTTATTATCTTTCATCAGGTGCAACATGGGTACCAGTGAATAAGAATGCATCCTATGATGAAGTAAGAATACGGAATCATTATTTTTATCGTGCTATGTGCGGAGATATTATTTTAGACCAGGGTATTCACATGCTTGATGTTTGTAACTGGGCATTAAAAAATCATCCCTTGAATGCAATTGGAAGAGCAAACGATTCAGGTCTTCCCGACCTTGGCGATACATTTAGTAATTTCCAGGTTGTTTATCAATATCCGAATAATGTAAACGTAAGCATACACACAACAAAAGTAGGACCCGCATTTGGGGATGTGTGCTGCAGATTTCTCGGCACGAAAGGTTTTGCAGAAGCACACTACAGCGGCGGTGTTTTTATTGAAGGAGAAAATAAATGGGATTCCGGCATTGCAAAAAGTGCGGCTGAACTTACTGAGCAGCAAAGAGCATCAGGCGTTTTTAGTTCTTCGCTGCATGATGCGGATTCAAATAAAGACATAGCTTTTGTAAAAAGCATTGAAACAGGAAATTATTTGAATGAAACACGATCCGGAGCAGAATCAACACTTACCGCCATTCTTGGAAGAGATTCTGCTACAAGACAAAGAGAAATGACCTGGGATGAAGTGTATTTTTCAGGTGATAGATTAGACCCGAAACTAAATCTTTCTCAGTTTAGTTAACTTTTCCGCTAAAATCAATTCATGAAGAAATTACTGTTGATAACAATTGCGCTTGTTTCCATTTCTATAACAGTGTTATCGCAACAAATTATTCCAGTTTTTGTTTCGGGAATGGATGGATATAAAAGTTATCGCATTCCGGCAATTATTCGTGCTCCCAATAACGATCTTCTTGCTTTTTGTGAAGGCAGAGTTGATAATGCAGCGGATTACGGTGATGTAGATATTGTAATGAAGAGAAGTAAGGATGGCGGAAAAACCTGGAGCGTTTTGAAGGTAATTGCGGACAATAAAACAAAACAAGCAGGTAATCCTGCACCTGTTGTTGACAGAAGTGATCCGGCTTATTCAAACGGAAGAATATTTTTATTTTATAACACAGGCAATAACAATGAACACGAAGTGAGAAAAGGAAATGGTTTGCGTGAAGTTTGGTATAAAACATCAACGGATAATGGCGAAACATGGAGTGATGCAGTGAACATAACTTTAGAAGTTCATAAACCAAAACAGCCTTCAATAAATAGTGCTTACAATTTCACAGAAGATTGGAGAAGTTATGCGAACACTCCCGGCCATGCAATGCAGTTTGAAGAAGGAAATTATAAAGGAAGAATGTATGTGGCAGCTAATCATTCAGAAGGCGAGCCAATGCCAGATTTTTCTGATTACAAAGCGCATGGTTTTTATACGGATGATCACGGAAAAACTTTTCACTTAAGTGATAATATTCCTATTGATGGCAGTAATGAAGCAACAGCAGCAGCCTTATCAAACAATAAGCTTATGATGAATATCCGCAACCAAAAAGGCGATATCAAATCAAGAATCGTTGCCATAAGCAATAATGGCGGCGTGAAATGGGATACAGCTTATTTTGATGAACAACTTCCTGATCCTGTTTGCGAAGGAAGCATTCTTACGATCGGAAAGAAAAAACAGAAAAATATACTCGCCTTCTGCAATAACGCTGATACTTCAATAAGAGATAACCTAACCTTGCGTATAAGCTTTGATGATGGTAAAACCTGGCAAAAAAATGTTGTGATTGATAAAACAGGCGCAGCAGATAATTCAGCTTATAGTGATATTGTGCAACTCGATAATAAAAGGATTGGAATATTGTATGAAAAGAACAATTATTCTTCTATTGTTTTTACAGTTGTTAAGTGGTAACATACAACTATAAAAGCATGTTGTATAAGATGAGTATTTTATACAGGAAAAGCAGAAAAACTTATTTGAATAGAATTATTCATCTTTCAACTATCGCAGGGTATTGTTTTTATGCTGTTGCCGTCTTACCCATATAAAAATAAAAACAGCAAGAACAATCATTGCAACAAAAATGAAAAAAAGCATACTAAACATAACATATAATTTATGTTACAGACATCAAAAACTGAACCCTGCTTATAATAGAAAATGGTATTAATGTTAAAAAACTCCGCTAATGAAGGTTAAGCTTTTCAATTCATAATAGGACTTGAATTATTGGTTCAAAAATGCCTGGCCTTCTTCAGAAATTCTATCTGGTCTCCACGGTGGATCAAATACTAATTCAAGATGTATGAAATAATCGGGGAAAGCATTTTGCAATGCTCTTTCTGCGCCATCTCTTATACTTGCACCCATCGGGCAGTATTGCGTGGTAAGCGTCATCGAAATGAAAATTTCTTTACCTTCTTCATCAAAATCAATTTGATAAACCAGGCCAAGGTCAACAATATTTAATCCTATTTCAGGGTCAATTACATGTTGTAATGCTGCTAACGCAATAGTGCATTTGATATTATTGTTGGTTATTACTTCACTCATTTCATCACGGGTTTATGCATGAGTAATTTCAATACATTCCAGTTGTATAAAATCGCTGTCAAAAGCAATAAAATCGTTGCTATCTGCAAAACAAAATTGTTCGACATTAATATACCGGCAACAAAAAGACCAAAGCCTGTTAAATAACTCCAGCCCATGCTTTTAAAAATTGTGTCACTGAAAAGATCTTTCGGATTGGGCGTTTTTATATTGCCTGCCTTATCATGATAATTTTTATTCCAGATGATGAAAGGAAGTGTTTTAAAGGTCATTCCAAAAATGATAGCTGTTATCCATCCAAAGAAAATAGTGAAACCATAAACAAGTACCAGCTTTACATTCATTTCAGTAAACAACAATAAAATTATCAATACAAGCAACACAATAACAGGAAGCAATACCATCAAAACAGAAAGAAGAGAAAGCTTCATTTGCTCATCTACTTTTTTGCGGATACGCAGTTTGTAAGCTTTTCTGCAATATAAAATGAACAATACTAATGCTGCTAATAAAGCGATAACAGGAAGCAGGTAAATAATTACAGAAAAGTTTAAAAAGAAAAAGATGATAAATAAAACCAAACCAATATTTATTAAATAATAAATTAACCAAAGTCGTTTTGGATTATCATATTTTGAGATAAGAAACATAGGTATCAATCTTGAACCAACGCCTGTAATTAACAATAAAAACCAGCCAACAATGCCGATATGAGCATGAAGGGATAAATAATGTAAAGAATCTTTAGTAAAAATGGAATGCGTGAAATTACAAACAAGTAATAAGCCAATTAAGGTTGTAATAAAAAGCCACAATGATGCGGTAAGGACAAAAACGGCGTGAACATTTTCATTTTTACTTTTTGAAAGACTAAGCGCTAAATTGATAACATAAAAAAGTATTGCTCCGTTGATAAAAACGGCTCCTGCAATAGCTATCCAATGTAGCTGGAAAGTATAAAATGCAAACACTAAAAGTGGTATGCCTAATGCTGCAAAGGCAAAGGATAAATAAGCAAGAAGATTGCTGTGTAATTCAGCTTCTATTAAAACAGGAACAAGCTGATAACTTGCACCTAAAATAATCATCGTTCCCCAACCCAAAGCCATGGTATGCGTAACGGCAAGAATATGTGGTTGAAAATAATGGCCAGTAAAAGCATGCGAAGAAAAAAATAAAAGCAGTGTTGCCGTTAAAAAAGAAAGTGCAGCATAAACATAAAAGGGAACAACAATTTTGTAAGAAGTATTTCTAACTGCGCTTGTATCGTTTATAAAACCTGCCATTATTGTTTAAAAATTAGAAGATGCACTTCGCCTTCTTTTATTTCTTTTATCCGGTATTCAAAACCTTTTTCTGCCAACTCTGGTAACAGGTAAACAGGTATGCGTTTATGGTAAACGTATAATGCATTGCCTTGGGGAAGATGTTCTAATGCATCAAGAATAGTGAGCATTGGCTGCGGCATCTGCAAATGCCTTACATCAATGTTTTGAAGCTTATCCTTAAACTCTTTAAGTACACTTTCCCAATCGTTGCTCGCTGGTTTTTCTTCTTCTACGTTTTCAATGCTGGTATCTGCTTTCTTATAAAAGTAAGTTTCGAAAAGATCGTCTGAAATAGTATCGCTATATGTTTCAAAACCTTTTTTCTGTAACATGGTTATCAAAGGTGTTGGTTTGAAACTGTTGATGATCTTCAGTGCTTCTCCCGGTTTTATTTTTTTTACTTCTTCCATTATCATTTTCAATGGATCGCTGCCAGAAGAAATAATTGGACGAACATCTAAATCAATAACCTTTATTTGAGTAAGTGATTTTACAAAATCAGGAATTTGCACCGGCTCATCTTCTTCAGCTTTTGTTTGCTTGTCGGCTTTAAAGCCAAGTGGTTCTAGTCTTTTATAAAGATCGTCTAACGTACAACCACCCATTTTTGATGCTGTTGCCAAAGTTGTTCTCGGCGCCATCACCTTACGAAGCAAAGGAATACGCAGCTTTTCAAACTTTGGACTAAGACTTACAATTGCCTCTAATGCATTTGCATTCTCTTTTAAAATAGAAGCAATTTTTGTATTTGCATTGATGATCATTTTATAAAACTAAATTCAATTCTGTTTAATTGTTGCTAAAGAACCGGAAGTACAAGTGTGCGACGCAACCAAAGCTTGATGCATATTCAAAAGCGGGGTACAAAAAATAAACAACGAACATGCTCCGGTTATAGTCACCGGAACATGTTTGAGAAATTTATTTGCGCAATTCCAGTTCCAGCTTCAATGCTTTTGGAAAGAGAATATTGTTTTCAAGATGAATATGCTGATGCAGATCTTCATCCAGTTCATTTAATTTCTTATATAGAAATTGATAACTGTTGCAGGCATCTGCTGGTGGATTATAATCCTTTGCAACCTGTTTCATTTCAGCTAAAATATCGCCTGCTGCTTCGTGATCCACTTCCATCATTCTAACGGGTTCAGTAAGTGAAGGCTGACTATTCAGAGCATCACGATTACCACTTCTTTTTGCAGTAACAAGTGCTTTGATAAATGGAAACACCACTTTTTCTTCACGCATAAAATGAACATTCAATTCCTGCAGTAATTCGCCAAAAAGCTGGTATAAATATTTCAGCTCAGGATGATTAGCGCCATGATGACCAACTACTTTTGCAAACACTTCCTGTATGCGTGGCACTTCATTGTAATAATAAAGATGATGCTGATTGTAAATATAATCAGCTAAAAAATCGGGTTCCCATGCATTATAATTATTTGCAGATTGAACCTGTTGTGTTGGATTCTGTAACTCAGCTTCCACAACAGCTACATCAATGCCTTTTTCTTCGCAGGCTTGTTTCAAAGATTTCTTTCCGCCGCAGCAAAAATCAATTCCATATTTTTTAAACACTTCTGCTTTGCGCAGATCTTTCGCTGCAATCTCGCCAACAGTTTCACCACTTTGCGAATCATTCTTTTTTATTTGTACACGCCACCATTGCGGACCTTTTTCGAGGTAAGTCCAGGTGAAAATATTTCCTCTTTCGCCCAATAATTGGTAATACAAAGGCTTTGGATCATGATCATTTAATATCTGGAAAGCCCTCCCTTCTTCCAACGCATCAAAATGTTTGAAGATGGTAGGATGCTTTAGTTTAGGCTCAATGAGCGTTACATTTAAAACAAACGTTTCTTCTTTTTCTTTCTGTTTTGTTTCTTCTTCCTTTATAGGGTTAACAGAACAGGATGAATTGTTCTTTTTTGTTATCTCCACTTTCCAAACTTCAGGACCGCTTTCAATTTTTTTCCATTCAAACACATCTCCTTTCTCTGCTTTCATTTCATAATATAAGGGTATAGGATCATGATCGTTAACTAATAAAAATGAATCACCGTTGTTTAAATCATCAAACTTTTTCAGGATGGTTGGATGCTTTAAAGCTGGCTGTAAATCAGGTACAAACAAGGTATCAATTGTATTCATATCAGAATTTTTGAAGCATAAAAGTACCTTAGTGTAATTTGTTGAAATATGATTATACTCATATTTCACACCTGTTTAGCTGATCCTGATTTTGCTAAAGCGCAGAAATAAAATATTAACATCCGATAGACGAGAAAGATTAAAAAAGACGCTTAGGTATTTATTTTATTTTTTTCAAACGAAAGAGATGCAAGCACCAATCGTATTTCGCCATAGCTTACATCTTCGCCTAATTTTTCTTTCAATGGGGTTATAGAACCACCTTCAAATTCTTTTGCAACAGACTCTATTAATAGTATTTTTTCTTTTGCCAGAATTTCTTCAATTGTTATCAAACCTTTCTGAACAAAATAAGCAAAATGTTGTTCAATTGTACCTGTTGCTAATTTTCGTTCAGTTGCAATTTCATTGATGCCGCGACCTTCTTTAAACAATTTGTAAGTTTCCTGTTTTGTATCTGTTGTTGTTGCGGGCTTTTCCTTACGCTGCCTTTTAGGTGACTTTTTTTCGATGAGTGAAGAAAGATTTTTTTCTTTGCAATAATCATTTATTACTTCTAAAAATCTACTACCGAAACGTTCTGTTTTTGCCTTGCCAAAACCACTGATAAGTGAAAGATCGTCTTTTGTAAGCGGAAGGTATTCAGTCATTTCATTAATTGTAGAAGAAGAAGCAACAAGATAAACAGGAAGATCTTTTTCTTCACAAATAAGATTTCTAAGCTGCCTTAATTTCTTTTCTAATTCAGGATGAGGACTTTCACTTCCTGAATAATTATTCGCAGCTGCATAAGCATTTACACGAAAAGCCGGCTGAATAAACTCTTTCTTTTTTGCAGCATAGTCATCTAACAAAAAGCCATTTTTGCAAATAATAAATTCATGCAGCTTTAATGCAACAAGTGTATGCAATTCTTTCAGTTCATTATTAAAAGAGTAGGCAGCTTGCTTGCTATCAGACACTGCGATGGAAGCATTTATTTTATTCAAAACATCATTTAGTTGCTGAGTAAAATAATTTGCTGCAGCTTTCAGTCTGCCTTGTAATGCGAAATGTTTCTCTGCCGGTATTTGTTCTTGTAATAACAGTTTTAAATGTGGCTGAAATTTTATTCCTGTTTCGTTTATACTGTTTACACAATCTGCTAATTCGTTCAACCATGTTTGTGATTCTGTATTAAAAGAAGCTGCATTTTCTTCAACAACTTTTTTTACTTCGTTTATTTGAGTAATAACAACACTGAAATCAAAAAGACTTTTTAAAACATATTCTTCATAATCACGTTTTGATTGATGCAGTTCATTCATCAAATCATCATAAACATGTTTTTGTTTAGAGAATTGTACAATGCGTTCATCATTCTTTAAACTTCTTTCCGAAATGCCCGTTTTCAAAATAATTCCCGAGAAAGAAGTGCAGCGACTTAAAGCAACATATACTTGTCCCGGTGCAAAAGCTGCACCTGCATCAATTATAACTTTATCAAAAGTTAATCCCTGACTTTTATGAATGGTGATAGCCCAGGCCAATCGTAAAGGAAATTGTTTGAAGGAACCTATTACCTCTTCCTCTACTTTTTTTGTTTGCCCATTTAAAGAATAACGAAGATTCTCCCATGTTTCTCTTTTCACTTCAATCGCATCTTTTTCGTCTTTACATTGAACATGTATTGTTTCATCTTCCAGTTTTGTAACAATGCCAATCTTTCCATTGTAATATCTTCTTACTTTTTCTGCGTCATTTTTTAAAAACATAACCTGTGCACCAACTTTTAATTGCAGTAATTCCTCGGCCGGATAAGATTTTTCATAAAACTCTCCAGAAATTTCAGCTTTGTAAGTAATAACTTCTCCTTCAAGTGTTGCAATTTCTTCAGCATTCACTGCATCCGCTTTGTTATTATGCGTTGTAAGAATAATATAACCATTATTTGCAGAAGTTTGAAAAGAAGGATCGAGCCGTTTGTGTAAAAGATTGAATGCAGAAGAATCCATTTCATTGTTACGAATCTTATTAAGCAATCCGATAAAATGCGGTTCATTCTGCCGATAAATTTTATCAAGTTCGATATGAACAAATTGCTGTTGTTGCAACACTCTACTATCAAAGAAATAGGGACTGTTGTAAAACCTATCTAAGATATTTTTTTCATCGTTTGACACTACAGGAGGAAGTTGAAACATATCTCCTATCAACAACATTTGCACACCGCCAAAGGGTTCGTTCCAGCGATTTCTAAAATGACGTAAAACCATATCCATTGCATCCAGCACATCGCATCTTACCATGCTTATTTCATCAACAATAAGCAATTCCAGCTTTTGTAATATTTGCCTTCGCTCTCTTGTTATTTTAAGTCTTCCAAGCAAATGATGTTTATCCATTGCCTGACTTCCTGCATAACCAGGAACAAATGGCGTAAATGGCAATTGGAAAAATGAATGTATGGTAACGCCACCGGCATTGATAGCCGCCACTCCTGTTGGTGCAACGACTGCTGTCTCTTTAGCAGAATTCTTTTTTATGTGTTTTAAAAAAGTAGTTTTTCCTGTGCCCGCTTTTCCTGTTAGAAAAACAGAACGGTTTGTATAATTGATAAAGTCTGCAGCGAGATCAAACAGAGTGTTAGACGGATCGTTCATCACCATTTTTTTAAGGTTCACAGTTGCAAGTATCGTTATTTCGAAATAACATCTTATTCAATTTAAGAAATAAAAATCGAATCAGCTATAATAAAGAAACACTTAATCTTGCAGTAGAAAATAAATCTTTATGCAACTGCCTGTTTACAAAGTTGATGCTTTTACAAATAAATTATTTGCCGGAAACCCGGCTGCGGTTTGCCCTTTGCAGGAATGGCTTCCGGATGAGCTGATGCAAAAATTGGCAACAGAAAACAATCTTTCCGAAACTGCTTTTTTTGTAAAAAACAGTGAACAATATCATATACGCTGGTTTACGCCTGAATACGAAATTGATCTTTGCGGTCATGCAACACTTGCTTCTGCATTTGTTATTTTCAATTTTTTAAATCACAATTCAGATACTATTTATTTCACCTGCAAAAGCGGTTTATTGGAAGTGAAGAAGAAAGGTGATCTTATTGAACTCAATTTTCCTTCACGTATGCCTGTTGAAACAGAAGTGAATGAAAAATTATTGGGAGGATTAAGCATTCCCCCAACAAAAATTTTAAAATCAAGAGATTACTTTTTTGTGTATGATAAGGAAGAAGATGTTCGCAATTTTATTCCTGATTTCAGCATACTTAATCAGTTTGATTGCATCGGCATTATTATAACTGCAAAAGGAAACGATGTTGATTTTGTATCCCGTTTTTTTGTAACCAATTCTTCTATTGGTGAAGATCCTGTTACCGGCTCTGCCCATTGTTCATTGATCCCATACTGGAGTGCAGAATTGGATAAATCAGTGCTTACTGCAAAACAATTATCAAAAAGAGGCGGTGATTTATTATGTGAACTAAAAGGCGACAGAGTTACAATGGCAGGCAATGTAGTGTTGTATATGCAGGGAACATACAACGTAAGTAATGAAGAATAAACTTATGATTTTGTGCGTATATTATTCAGCCTGTAAGTGAAGGTTAGCATGAAATAGCGTTGCAATACATTTGTTTTTACATCTTCTATGTAAGATTCTGTCACATTTCGATCAATATTTTTGTTTTGTTTCAGTACATCAAAAACAGTTAAACGCAGATCTCCCTTTTTATCTTTCAAAAACTTTTTGCCAATAGCAAGATTCCATAAATTATAACTCTGATTATAACCATTTGCAAGACCGGTATATAACTGATTACTAAAATTGCTTTGAAATTCCCATCCTTTCTTACTCAATAAATTCAGGTTGAAAGAAGCTGTTTGTGAAAAATAATTATCGTTCAGCTGTGGTTGTAAAGTATTTTTTACAACGTTGTATGCAGCGTTATAAGCCAAAGTAAAATCAATGTACTCACTAATGTTGCTGCCTATAACAACGCCACCATTATAAGCATAATTGTTTGAAACATTTAATTGATTATTGATCAATCCCGGTAACTTGATATAATTGAACCCTGCATTTAAATTTATATTGCTTTTTATAAACTTAACCGGCAAACCAAACGTTGCCAACGTTCTAAAACTCCAATAGCCATCAAGGTTAACGGGTTTTGTTAACTGTGATCCCTGCAATAATGTTACTGTAGGCGTAAGCACAGAATCTTTTGCAGCTATGAAGCTTGCATTGGTTATGTAATTATTATTCTGCTGGATAAAAGCATTAAGAAAAAATGTTTGTCCTTTACCTGCATTCGTAAAAGTATAACGCGCACTTACTACGTTTCCATATTGTTGTTTCAATTCAGGATTACCGGTTGAAATAAATAAAGGGTTACTGTTATCAATAACATTTTGCAATTGATTGATAGAAGGAGTTTGCGTCATTGCACGGTACATAATGCGTACATTACTTTTTGTAGAAAACCTGTAATTAAACATTGCATTCGGCAACACGTTATCGAATGTTTTATTAACAACAGTGCTGTATGGATAAGTTTGTGTACTTGCAAGATCAGTGTATTGATAATTTATGCCAACAGAAAAGTTCTTCGTTCTGTCACCCAAACGATAAGTAATTCCACCAGTTTGCTGCATAACTTTATTATCAAATAAATTACTCAGGCTTGTATCAAGAGAAGTATATTTTGCAATAGAGTTATCAAACTGATAAGTATATTGGCTTGAATTACTTTTTGAGAAAGAAGGCGAATAATTTAACTGCAATAAGCCTTTGCCAATTGGTTCAGTATAAACAAGTCGTCCTGAGATCGAATTTGTTTTAGAATCTTTGTTTTGCATTTGCCGCAAAGAATCACTAAGATTATTTCCTGAAATATAAGTGGTAAAGGCATCCTGAAAAATTTCACCATCCCTGTTGCTTAGACCGGGATTTATGCTAAGCGATAAGCTTCTTCCTCTCTTTGCAAATGAATGCCTGTATAGAATATTTGCCTGGAAATTATAACCTGAGGTTTTGCTTTGTGTGCTGTTAATGATATCACTTAATGTTGTTCCCGTTTTGATTGAATTAATACCGGTTATATTACTCGTTGAATTATTGTTTTGAAAACTAACCGTGGGTGTAATGATAAGTTTATTGGCCGAATCAATGGTATATTCCATTCTTAAACTTGCCCGGTGATTAAAGTTGTTATTCACCCGGTTCATATTTTCATCATACAACAAACTGCTATCTGATGTTAAAAAGGTTTCCCGGTTAGTTGATTGTTCTGTTGCGTTCTTGCTGTTATTAAAGAAATAACTTCCTGTAACGGCAAGTTTCTTTCCCCAGTTATCGGTGTAATTAACTCCAAATGAAGTGGTAGAATTAATACCATTTTGCTGGCCTACTAAAAAATTATTTGCATTACCTCCGCCATAACCGCCTCCATAATTACCACCACCACCTCTTGTCCCCGTACGGCCGCCACCCCGTCTGCCTCCTGAAAAACCGCCTCTTCCACCCCCACCCGATCCTGTATTGATAACGCCTAAAATATCCTGTTGCGAAAAATTTTGTTGATTTACATTATTCGTTAATCCGATTATAGAGATACGTCTGTCCCCATCAAAATAATTAAGGTTACCGCCGCCTATATAACGGTTTTCTGTTCCATAACCTGCATACAGTTTACCGAACTGGCTTGCTCTTAAATTTCCTTTTGTAACAATATTGATTGCTTTATACGTATTGCCATCATCAATGCCCGTTAACTGGGCCTGATCGCTAAGTTTATCGAAAACTTGTATCTTATCAATGATCTGAGCCGGCAGATTTCTCAGAGCAAGTGTTGCATCATCACCAAAAAATTCTTTTCCATCTACCAAAACCTTTTGAACATTTTCTCCTTGTGCCTGCACATTTCCACTTGCGTCAACCGTTATGCCGGGCATCTTTTTTACAAGGTCTTCAGTGGTAGCATCCGGGTTTACTTTGTATTGCGAAGCATTGTATTGCGTGGTGTCATTTTTTTGTGTTACCGGCGGAACATTCGTTGTTACCGTTACACCGGTTAACTCACCGGAGGCTTTATTTAGAGTTATATTTCCAATATTAATGGTGGTATCAACAGTTGTGCTGTCTGTGATAACGGTTAAAGGTTTTGAAACGGTACCATAACCTACAAAAGAAACAGTAAGTATATATTTTCCATTGCTCACATTGGTTAATTTAAACTGGCCTGTTGAATCACTGTAAGTTGCCTGCAAGCTTACATTTCCGCTGTCTTTATTAAGTTGAACTGTAGCGGCATTCAAAGGCGCACTTGCACTGTCAACCACCTTGCCGATAAAATTTACCTGTGCTTTTAAAGCGGTTACGAAAAATAAAATGACCCCGGTAAAAATTATTTTCAAAAGATTCATATAACCTGTTTTATTAAACATCATCATAATACATTTTTTGTACCCGGCACCTGTGCTGTTAACAAGCATCGTTGTGTCACTCACTTCAACTTCCTGTTCATTACGCAGCAAAGCTTTCAAAAAATATTTATATGTATATTTCAAAAAAAAGACCACATTAGTTTACAAATGTTTACAGGCATAGGCAGAAACAATGTTTTATAAGGTGAAGGAGTTTAAGCTTCACAATAAAAAGACGATTACGAAGTATTGACTTCGGCGCCGCTAAAAAACCATTATTTGTTTAAAAATTTTTCAGCATCTTATCCCCTTATTTTTGCCGGATCAATTGTTTAATAGTAGTACAAAAGATGAACGTAATGCGACGCAACGATGTTTAACCGGAGTTACAAAAGCCGCTCACCAAAAAATACTTATGCAACAATCTCATCCATTAATTATTTATACTGACGGTTCCTCAAGAGGCAATCCCGGCCCAGGTGGCTATGGCGTTATTTTAATGTGGGGCGATAAACGTAAGGAACTTTCCGCTGGCTACCGGTTAACAACCAACAACCGCATGGAATTACTGGCCGTGATTGTCGCACTGGAATCATTAACAAAAACAAATATTCCGCTTACGATTTATACAGATAGTCAGTACGTAGTTAACAGCATTGAAAAAAAATGGCTTGATGGCTGGATAAGAACCGATTTTAAAGGCGGTAAAAAAAATAAAGATCTCTGGCTTCGTTATTATAAACTCGCAAGAAACTACCAGGTTGCTTTAAAATGGGTGAAAGGCCATGCTGATAATTCCTTCAACAACCGCTGTGATGAACTGGCAACCCAGGCTGCTATGGGCAGAAACCTGCTAATTGACGAAGGTTATGAAGGCGATACGAATACTTTGCTCTAAACAAAAAATCCGGAACTATTGCTCCGGATTTTTTTATGTGTCATGAAAAATTTTTATGCTGTCTGCGTTTGTTTGCTCAGCCAATAGTTCTTTATAGAATAATAACCGCCAAACAATATAGCAGAGAAGAAAACAGTTGCATATAAACTGTTTGGATAGAAGGGTAAGGCATCCTGATAGGTTAGCATCAAACCATCGAAAGTTTTAGGATGATGCCATCCGCCGCCGCCTGCCCAAACAACTAAATTGGACAATAAAAAGTAAACAGTTGGTGAAGCAATGGATGCAATAAATACGTTGAGCACGTTTACCTTCTTAATCAGAAAACCAATTGATGCTAATAAACCGATCAATAAATAATTTTGCCATTGTCCCTGGTAAAAACCCGGCATTACAGAAGCACCGCTGCTATATAAAACTTCGTACAACAGATCGCTTAAAAACATGGATAACAAAGGCAGGATAAAAGCCCAGCTTTTGTTTTTACGAAAAATAACTCCGCCAAAAATTGCCATGGCGTATTGCGGAGCAAAGCCGTAGGGTCTGTTTGGAAATATTCTGTACAATGCTGAAACAAGAACAAGTAATACAAGCGATATGATAACAGCTTTTGTAATTTTCATAGCAAAACGATTATGGGAGAACAAAATTAAGTTTTAAATGCTGTTGATGCAGTAACAATTTTATAGTTTTTATTGAACCAGTGTGGATAAACTGTTGTCAGGGAACAAAAGCACGATAAGCAACAGTATTGTTCTCAGCTATAACTTTCAAAGTTTCATTGGGCATAACAGCAATTGCTTCACCTTTTTTTACCTGTAATTTGTTTAAACCCGAAACCTGCAATTCACCTTCTAATACTACCCATATTTCCAGTGAAGATGTTTTTATTTTAAATTCATCGTGAGCCTGCATCTCAATTTTATGGATACCAAAATCAGGAACGGGGCAAGCGTAATTTCTTTCTTCGTCATTCAATTTATCACCTTTCATCACCTCCGGGATTACACCTTCAAACAAAACGTGCTTGCAAAGTTCGGCCACATCAATATGTTTTGGGGTTAGTCCGCCACGCAAAACATTATCACTGTTTGCCATTAACTCAACATTTTGTCCTTCCAAATAAGCATGCGGAACTCCTGCCCCCTGAAACACAGCTTCACCCGGGTTTACTTTCACTATGTTGAAAAAATAAATAGAGAAAACGCCCCGGTCAATCTCTTCCATCTTTTGGTTTTCATACAATTTTGCCACCCACCAGCCAGGTTGATCTTTTGTTAACTCGCCTCTTGATTTTCTTTCCAGTTCACGTTCTACCAAAGGTTTTAAACAAGAAGTCACTTCAGACTGAAGCATATGCATCACGTGTTCATACAATGCTTTATACCCTCCGTTGTCAAAATAAGATGTGAAATGTTCAAACTCCGGAACAGTTTGCAAAACCTGCTTCAATTTCCCCTCTGTTAAAAAACCATGCAGCAGCCAAAACTCACTCAGAGCAACCATTATTTCGGGCTTATGATTTTTATCCTTGTAATTGCGATGTGCTGCGCCTATAACAACGCCTGCAGCTTCTTCTTCTTCAAAACCTTTTGCAGCCTGCTCTTTTGTCGGATGAACCTGTATGCTTAGCATATCCCGTACATCCAGAATTTTTAAGAGATAAGGCAACTCTCCAAACTGTTGTTGCACTTTTTCACCTAAAAACTCTTCGGGATAATCCCGGATCAACTGGTGTAACGATAGCTCGCCATTCTTTGTTATCAATATCGAAGAGGCAGAGGGATGTGCTCCCATCCAATATTCAGCATATGGTTTATGCTCTTTGTTTTCAATTCCGAGAAAAGCAGGAATAAAATCATAACCGCCCCACGCGTAATGTTGAACTTGGCCTTTTAGTTTGAAAATTTTATCTTGTAAAAAACTCATCTTTTCCAATTAAATACAGCAAGTTAATACAATGCAATGGAATAGAACCACAGGAAATAAAGGCGAAGAAATGGCGGTGGGATATTTGCAGCAAAAAGGTTATGCTATTGTTGAACGCAACTGGCGGTACAAACATCTTGAAGTAGATGTTATTGCATCAAAGGGTAATCGGTTACATTTCTTCGAGATAAAAACACGCACTTCCGATAAATATGGCAAGCCGGAAGAAAGTATCAGCACAAAAAAAATGACCAATCTTAAAAATGCTGCAGAAGAATATCAATATATGCATCCCGAATGGAAATATGTACAGTTCGATGTGCTTGCTATTACGTTATTATATAATCAACACGCAGAATTCTATTTGATTGAAGATGTGTATTTCTAAATCACGGTCGCCTGATATTACTTATGTAAAATTCTATTATTTATTATTATTTTTTTTGAACCCATCTGCATTGCTACTATTATTCTTCGGTTGCGTCGCACACTTTTACTGTAATAAGTAACTCAACAAGAAATAATCACCAATTTATCGAGAAAATTAATTGTGCAGATAATTTTCTCATCAGAGTGATCAGAAGATATCAACATCAGGGATTGATTTTCTTCATCATCTTCTCCACCATTTTAAATGTAGCCGGGCAATAATCAATGTTCTGCTGGTGAACATGAATATATTGTACCATTTTCTTTTTATTCAAATGTGGAAAGCCTGCGCAGTCTGCAGGCCGAACTTCATAGATGCTGCACATGTTGGTAGTGAGATCAAGAAACTGGCAGGGCTGGTTTACATTCATCCAGTCACCATCTTTCTTATCATAATACAACCATTTTTCTTTGAATGCAGAAGATTTCATACCAAGGTGAGCGGAGATGCGTTTGATATCTTTTGGCGTGAAAGTAGGCGTCATTCTTTTGCAGCAGTTAGCACAGGATAAACAATCAACTTGCTGCCAAACTTCAGTGTTTAATTCATCTGCAATTGCATCAAGATTTTTGGGAGGATTTTTTTCAACCTTACCTAAAAAACGCTTGAATAATTTTCGGTAGATACGTACTTTTTGTCTGAACGAATTAAAGTTTACCGGTTGCATGATGCGAGTGTAAGAATGCGTGAGAAAAATAAGAAACAAAAACTTATCACGGGCAATATCGCAAGTGTTTACAGTAATTCCAAAATTGTTTTTATTGCAGCCTGTAATAATTTTTGTTAACCGTTCTTGAAGTTGAAACCAAAGCCGCGTAATGATCTGAAGATGAAGAGTGCGACGCAAGGGACGATGCTATGAGCACAAATGCTGGTAACAAAAAATATAACATCATGCATAACACGTTCAATTACTTAGTTGTTTTAATATTGATCTTATTTTCAAATGCTATATGTGGGATGCGTATAAAAAAGGATTTAAAGCCTATTTACAATTAGAGAAATCGTTGAGTGATAATTCTGTTGAAGCGTATTTGCGTGACGTGGATAAACTAACAGAATTTTTGCAGGCAACACAAAATGCAAAAGCACCTGTAGAAGTTGAATTGAAAGATTTACAGCAGTTTGTAAAATGGGTGGGAGAATTAGGCATGACCGCAACTTCGCAGGCAAGAATGATTTCAGGATTGCGTGCTTTTTATAAATATTGTTTGCTGGAAGAAATTGTTTCGATCGACCCGACAACTTTGCTGGAAACGCCAAAACTGAAACGGGCTTTACCTGATGTATTAAGCTTTGAAGAAATAGAAAAAATAATTGCACAAATTGATTTAAGTAAACCTGATGGCGGCCGCAACAAGGCAATTCTCGAAACGATGTATAGTTGTGGATTAAGGGTAAGCGAAGTAGTTAATTTAAAAATAAGTTGTCTTTATCTTGATGTTGGTTTTATCCGTGTGATAGGGAAAGGTGATAAAGAAAGATTAGTGCCCATCGGCAGTGATGCGATAAAATACATTAAGCTTTATAAAGAAAATATTCGTGTTCATCAAAAGGTGGATAATGTTTTTGAAGACATTTTATTTTTGAACAAATTTGGAAAAAAATTATCCCGAATCATGATCTTTTATATCATAAAAGATCTGGCGAAAAAAGCAAGTATCACTAAAAATATTTCACCACACACATTTCGTCATTCATTCGCAACACATCTGGTAGAAGGTGGCGCTGATTTGCGTGCCGTACAGGAAATGCTTGGTCACGAAAGCATTACCACTACTGAAATTTATACACATTTAGACCGTGATTATTTGAGAGCAACTTTACATCAGTTTCATCCGGCATTCAGGAATTAAGAATTCGTATTTGCATAAAAGTTTTAAATAAAAGAGCAAGAAAAATAGTTTACCACATAAGGCACATAGGAACATAGATCAAAAACCTACTTCTCTATGTGATTCCTATTGTGTTCTAATGTTTCTTATGTGGTTCGAAAAATCTTCTAATTGAAATGAAAATTGATTACAGCATCAATTGCAAGTCTTTTCCTTAATTCTATGACATAAAATCTTTAAAAGATTGATTATTCATTTTGTTGAAGCCTTATCAACCCAATAAAACTTTCTTATCATCACTTTTCTTTATTGTTCTTTAATAAGGATGCTGCTTTTGAAAGTTTGATAAACTCTATTTTGTAACCTTCTTCGTCATCAGTGATTGCTTTTTTAGCCAATTTGTTTACCAGATCAAAATCGCTTGTGCCTTTGTATTTTGAATCTCTTAGTAACATTCCAAATGCAGCTACAGATGAAGCAAAGCGGAAATTATCAGAAGTGTTTTCCAAAGCAACAACATTATCCAAAACCGGATGTTGAATAAGTTTACTTGTTTCAGCATCCGGTTCCTTATAGCGAAGTTTTATATTTACTATCTCGTTTGTAAACCCATCTGTATTTTTCTCTCTTTTTGTTTTTTGATAACGAAGCGCATCAACACTATCCAATTCGTTTGTTTTTATACCTGACGGAATAATTTCATACAAAGCTGTAACGCTATGACCACTGCCTAATTCTCCTGCATCTTTTTTATCATTATTAAAATCTTCTTTTGCCAGGAGGCGGTTTTCATATCCGATCAAACGATAACCCTGCACTTTAGCAGTATTAAACTCTATCTGCAGTTTTACATCTTTTGCTATCGTAAATAAAGTGCCACCGAACTCATGTATCAATACTTTTTTCGCTTCCGATAATCCATCAATATAAGCATGATTGCCATTGCCTCTATCTGCCAGCTTTTGCATTTTTGCATCTTGATAATTGCCTGTTCCATAACTTAAAACAGTAAGAAACACGCCGCACTTTCTTTCGTTTTCAATAAGCGTTTCAAGTTGATCATCGCTGCTGATGCCTACATTAAAATCGCCATCTGTGCAAAGAATAACCCGGTTATTACCATTCTTTAAAAAGTTTTCTCTTGCAATTTTATACGCAAGCTGAATGCCTTCTCCGCCAGCAGTTGAACCACCGGCCTCAAGGCGATTGATTGCATCTTTTATTCTCGTTTTATTATCACCATGTGTTGAAGGTAAAACCACTCCGGCATTACCTGCATAAACAACCATTGCAACCTTATCCTGCGGCCTTAACTGATCAACTAATAATTTTAAAGAAGATTGAACGAGTGGAAGTTTGTCTTCATCCATCATGCTGCCACTTACGTCAACCAGGAAAACAAGATTGGATGGAGGAAGATTTCCTGCTGGAATGATCTTGCCCTGTAAGCCAATTAATAAAAGTCCGTGTTTGTTGTTCCAGGGACAAACAGATAATTCTGTATTCACACTAAAAGGTCTATCGTCGGATGGCTGTGGATATTTGTAGCTGAAATAATTTATCATTTCTTCAATTCTCACTGCTCCTGCCGGAGGTAGTTGTCCTTCATTAATAAATCTTCTGACGTTTGCGTATGAAGCTGCATCCACATCAATGGAGAAAGTAGATAAAGGATTATCTTTTACTTTCAAAAATGGATTATCAGTTATCTTATCATAACCTTCCCGGTTGTAATTATTATTATAACGCCAGTGAGCATTGTAGCCGTTTTTATATTCTGCTTTTCTTTTTGATAAGCTTGCTGCTCCTCTTACCATTATGCCGTTTGCTCTGCCTGCTAATACAACACTTGCTGTTTGATTTATTTGTTTGTTCACCGAATAGCCTGTAACTACTACATCCTGTAACACTGCATTTGAAGCTTTCAATTGAATATTTAGAAAATTATTTTCATTAACAGATATTTCCTGTGTAACATAACCAAGGGCAGAAATTACTAGCACTGCTTTTTCATTTGGAACCTCTATTTCAAAAGCACCTGAAGAATCTGTAACTGTGCTTGTTTGCGTTCCTTTAATTGCAACTGAAGCACCGCTGACAGGATTGTTGTTTTCGTCTTTTATTACTCCTTTTATGACTGTTGAAGAAACAGTTGTTGATACGGAAAATGCGAATGCCATTAAGCATAACAGAATACTTTTCATAATGTCTGATTTAGGATGAGATAATTTATTGAATAAGACTCTCCGTAATTAAATGCTTGATGTTTTAAAAAAGATGCAGCTTTGGATTTTTTTACATAAACCCTTCTGAATTTTTTTTGTCTTACTTTGCCGATAGAAGTTTTTAAGGCAGAGAAAACAGGATAACTTTTTGAAAGCTGCTGAAGCGATTACTGCAGTACAAGTGAGTGGCACAACAAAGTATAATAGTAGCAACAACGCTAAGTACAACATAGAAAAAATAGTATTTGATATCTGCAAAACACATAGAAAAAGCGCCGGAAACAGATTAGGAATTATTTCTCGCTTTCAAGCAAACGGGTGAGCAGGAAATGCTTGCTCGTCTTTACCTGCGTTATGTTGACTTAACTTATGGCGTTTGCGTAAAATACCTGGATGAAGAAGCTGCAAAAGATGCGGTGATGAGTATTTATGAAGAATTATTGCAGAAAGTTCCACAACATAATATTGATAATTTTAAAAGCTGGTTGTATGCTGTAGCAAAGAATTTTTGTTTGATGCAACTGCGAAAGGAAAAGAAAATGATAACGGTTGAATTTCCTTCTACCGTTATGCAATCAGAAGATTTTTCGCATCTTGATAATGTGCTGGAAAAAGAGCAGGAGCTAAAGAAACTAGAGCATTGTATAGAAAAGCTTCCGGCAGAACAAAAGCAAAGCATTGAGCTTTTTTATTTACAGAACAAATGTTATAATGAAATAGTTGAATTAACGGGTTTTGAATGGAATAAAATAAGAAGCCTTATTCAAAATGGAAGACGTAACCTGAAAATTTGCATGGAAAAAAATGGCAGGTGAATCAAGACATATCAATTACACTTTAGAAGATATTGAAAGATATCTGCAAGGGAAAATGAATGCGAAAGAAATGCACGAAATAGAACGTGCTGCTTTGCAAGATCCTTTTCTTGCTGATGCCATTGAAGGTTACGGTAAATCCTCCTTTACTACAGCTAAGAAAAACTTAGAAGAAATAAAAACAGCTTTACAAAAATCTCAGCCTGCGAGAGTTGTTATAATGCCTTCGCAGAAAAATAGCTGGATGATAGCAGCATCAGTGTTATTACTTGTTGGTATCGGTTTGATAACAGTGATTATTTTGAACAGAAATTTTGCTGGGAAAGAAGTTGAGTTAGCGAAAAACACTTCTACACTTTCAGCGGACAGTATCAAACCGATTGAAGAAAAAAATATTGCAGATACACTGCTTACTTTAAAAAAAGAACCTGTAATAGCTAAGGTTGAAAATTCAAAAACTTTAGAAAAAGGAAAAAAGAAATCATTTCACCAAAACGAAAAAGAGGTAGATAAAGCCAGAAACATAGCCGAAGCAAAAAAACCTTTTACAAAAGAGGCAGAAAGTACATCAGCCTTTGCTGCAGCATCTGCAAGGATGTCTGCTTTTAGGGATAACAATTCTTATATAGCAGGAAGAGTTATTAATAAAGACAGCTCACCTGTGGTGAATGCAGAGATAAAAATTAATGACAGCACCATTGTCACAGATAAGAACGGCTATTTCAGTTTTAATTCTGGCGATAGTTCTGTGGTTTCAAATATTTCCGCAATGGGTTATAAGCCTGTTGTTACACGGCTTCATAATAATGCCTATAACACAGTTGTATTAAAAGACAAAACATTTTCGCTTTCGGAAGTTGTTGTTACAGGTTTCGGTACAAAAAAGAAGTCAGCTTTAACAAAAGATACCACAGCTTCAATTCCCGAAGGTGGTTGGGAGTCATTCCAGGAATATGTTTATAAAAAACTCAACAAACCTTACGATACAACTTATTCTGCCGAGAATGAAATTGAGCTTGAGTTTTCAATAAACGAAGAAGGCCACCCTTATAATTTTAAAATACTTCACTCAACCGATAATGCTTTAACCAATAAAGCAATTGAGGCCATTAAGAGCGGCCCGAAATGGACAACAAGCAATACCGATAAAAGAAGTCGCATCAAAGTAAAGTATTAACAACTGCACTGTGTAAAATGCTGTTTACAAATTGTACGTTTGTAAAAACTACTTTTTATGAAAAGATTATTGTTGTTACACTTATGTTTTGCCTTTGTATTTTTCTCGAATGCACAATTAAACATGCCGCAGGCAAGCCCTACACAAACTATTATTCAAAATTTTGGAGTAGGCAAAATTGTGCTTGAATATTCCCGTCCTTCTATTAAGGGAAGACAGATTTTCCAACAAAATAGTGAGCTTGCTCCGTTGGGTAAAGTATGGCGCACAGGGGCAAACAATGCCACAAAAATCATTTTTGACAACCCTGTAACTATTGGTGGCAAGCAATTAGATAGTGGCACTTATGCTATTTTCACTGTTCCCGGACAGAAAGAATGGACAGTTATCATCAACAAAGGTGCAGACAAATCTGGCACTGACTACGATGAAAAAAATGACGTTGCAAGATTTACAGTAGCATCTCAAAAAACTTCTTCCCCTGTTGAAACCTTTACCATGCAGTTCGGCAACATTACTGCAGAAAGCTGCGATCTGCATTTGAAGTGGGCTAATACTGATGTTCGCGTACCCATCACTACAAACATTAAAGACAAACTAAGAGCACAGATTGAATCTGCTTTGCAGTCTGATAAAAAACCTTACTGGCAGGCTGCGAATTTTTATTATGAAATGGATAAGAATTACAGCAAAGCATTGGAGAATGTAAATAGCGCACTCCAAAACAATGATGATGCTTTTTATATGCATCTTCTTAAAGCAAGAATTGAAAAAGCCTTAGGTGATAAAGCTGCAGCAAAAGCAAGTGCACAAAAATGTATTACTACCGCAACTGCAGCAAAAAATGATGATTATGTGCGGATGGCAAATGAATTGATAAAAACCTTATAGCTTTTTTATTGCTTGATAAAACTAATGCTGCTGATAAAGATCTGAAATTATTTGAAATGAAAAGAGCTTGTTTTTACAAGCTCTTTTTTTATAATGCATAATGAAAATTTTTAAATATCAGTATCAGCAGTTCGATCAGGATATTAGGAATTGTTGAACCTGATGGCATGGTTTTGAATGCATCTTGGAAAGTGGCTTCTTCAAAACTTCCTATATACAGCGCATTGTTTGCAAATCTTGCGATTGCGATAACAAAATTTATTGCAGCAGCTATCAGCGGAAGCTCTGCTATGATATCTGAAGGCATACATTCAACCGTTGATACCGGCAATGAAATTCTGTTATTACTCGGCATACATAAAAGCAAAAAACCTGCAGATAAAGACCGTCCTTTCGGCTATGGAAAAGAATTATACTTTTGGTCGTTTATTGTTTCTATTTTAATATTTGGCATTGGCGGCGGTATTGCATTTTATGAAGGCATAACGCATTTGCAGCAGCCCGAATTGATTGAAGATCCTACCTGGAGTTATATTGTATTAGGAGTTGCTTTTTTATTTGACGGCACATCTTTTTTAGTAGCCCTTCGCAACTTTAATAAAATAAGAGGCGATCGTTCTGTATGGAGTTCAATCAAAAAAAGTAAAGATCCCGCAACTTTTGTTGTGTTGTTTGAAGATGCAGCTGATGTGTTAGGCATACTTGTGGCTTTTGCAGGTGTTTATTTTGGTCATCGTTATAATAATCCCTATTTCGATGGTATTGCATCTATTATTATAGGATTGATATTAACGGTAGTGTCATTATTACTTGCAAGAGAAAGCCGGAGTTTATTGATGGGAGAAACTGCTGATCCTGAAATATTGAAAAATGTTGTAGCAATAGCACAGCAGGATGAAGCGGTTGAAAAAATTTTTTATCCTTTATCTACTTACCTTGCTCCCGAAGAAATTTTATTGGTGCTTGAAACTGTCTTTAAAGAAGGGCTTAGTACCGATGATATTATCAAAGCAATACGACGGCTTCAACAGAACATCCAGGAAAAATATCCTGTTATCAAACAAATTTTCATTGAACCATATTCATTGAAAGCCGAAACTGGAAATGCAAAACTTGAAATATGAAAGGTGAGCGATTCTTCTTTCTCCTATCTTCTGTCTTCTAAAAAAAGCCGTCTTAGACAAGACGGCCGGTTTGCTCAAACGTACACTTCCCAACAACAAAAGGTCAGTGTCCAACTCTTAAATATTCTTTTAGTATTTCTGTTTTTGGATGATCAAATATTTCTTCTGCAGTTCCCTGCTCAATTATTTCACCGTAATACATGAATACAACATAATCTGCAAGTCGTTTTGCCTGCCTCAAAATATGCGTTACAAGTATGATAGTATAATTATCTTTTAATTCCGTAAACTGCTCTTCTATCACCCTGCTTGAAATAGGATCAAGTGCAGATGTAGGCTCATCTGCTAAAATAATTTCAGGTTCAACAGCTAAACCTCTTGCAAGACAGAGGCGCTGTTGCTGTCCTATAGATAATCGTTGAGCGGAACTTTTTAAACGGTCTTTTACTTCATCCCATAATGCCACTTCCCGCAAATGCTTCTCTACCTTTTCTTTTATGATGTTTTTATTCCGAATACCTTTTATTTTCAAACCATAAGCGATGTTATCGTAAATAGACATTGGTAAAGGAAAAGGCCTTTGCATAACCAGTCCCATTTTTTGTCTTATCTGTGTTATATCATTTTTTTCATTCAAAATATCTTGTCCGTCAATTTCAATTGAACCGCTTAGTTTTAGTTCACTATATAGATCTGTTAAACGATTCATGCACTTTAATAAAGTTGTTTTACCGCAACCTGAAGGACCTAATAAAACGGTTATCTTATTTCTTGGAATATTAAGATTAATATTCTTCAATAGGTGAGCATTTTTACTATGCACATTTAAAGCATGAATGTTTAAAAGAGGAATTTCATTTTTTACTGAGCGAACGATTGTATTTACACCTGTTGTTGTTGTTTGCATAAGTTTGATTTTAGCAATGATTGTTTTATTTTCTTTTGTATAACAAACGGGATGTTATACTGATACAGAGAACAATAAAAGTTAGAATGATCGCTGCTGCAAATGCACGGTTTTGCACAGCTTCTATCGGTGAACTAAGTTGAAAGAAAATGGCAAGAGGAAGTGTTGCTGTTGGATCGCTAAGATTTCGTGGAATATGATCTGTGTAGCCTGCTGTAAATAAAACAGAAGCTGCATCACCGATACCTCTGCCAAAAGCGAGTAAAATAGCTGTAGCAAATCCCGGTAAAGCCTGCCTGAAAAAAACTTTATAAGCGGTTTCCGTTTTGTTAGAGCCTAATGAATAAGCGGCTTCCTGTAAACCGATAGGGATGGTTTTTAAAACTTCATCCATTGCTCTTATCATAATAGGAGATATAAGTGCAGCAACAGTAATCATTCCTGCGCCTAAAGAATTTTTCAATCCAAAAAATAATAAGATAATAAATCCAAAAGTGCCATAAACAATCGAAGGAATACCCCACAAAACATCGAGAAAAAAACGAATGCCTACCAACAATTTTTGAAACCGTACAAGATAAACATTCATAAATAATGCAACAGGTAAACTCACTATAAAAGCGATTATCGTTGCACCCACAGCCAGATAAAACGAACCTGTTATTGCATTTAAAATGCCACCTTCTCTTCCAAAATAAAATCCGCCTTTTGGTTCCTGTGAAAGTATTTCCCAGGAGAGAGAAGAGTATCCTTTTTTAATGATAACAAAAAGAATATAGGCCAACACCAATACAATAACAAGTGTTACAGCAGCAGATAAATACGTGAAAAAACTTTGTTCAATTTTGCGGGATAACTTCATACAACTTCAGATTTATAAATGAGGTAACGGAAAAAAATATTGATGATAAGAATGATAACAAAAAGCACCAGCGAAGCAAACATTAATGCTGAATCATAAGATGGAATAGACATCATTTCACCATAATTATTTGCAATAAGCGCTGGCAAAGGATAACCTGCATCAAACAACGATGAAGGTTTCTGCACAACATTGCCAACAACCATTAAAACAGCAATTGTTTCTCCCAATGCTTTTGAAAAACCAAGTCCATAAGAGGATATAATTCCGGTTCCACCTTTACGTATAAAAACATGTTTTATCGTTTCCCATTTTGTTGCACCAAGTGATAAAGAAGCTTCGCCTAATTCAACAGGGATTTGCCTGAATACTTCAAGCAGCATATTTAAAATGTAGGGAATACTCATTACTGCCAAAACCAATGCCCCGGCAAGAATGCTATAACCAATAGATTCTTTATGAAACAAAGGAGCAATTTTATCTCCCACCAAAGGAACAATAACAAGAACACCCCAAACCCCATAAACAACAGAAGGAATGCCCGCAAGAATATCAATTACAGGACGCATAAATTTCAGCATCCAGACCGGTGCAAATTGTGTAAGATAAATGCTTGCAAGTAAACACAAAGGCAATGCAATTAGCAAAGCAGCAAGCGTTACCCATAAAGAACTTAAGATAAACGGCCAAAAACCAAATTGACCGTTTGACGGCGACCAGTCAGAAGAAAAAATAAGTTTAGTGATAGAATGATTTTGCAACAAGTCAGTTGATTTAAAAACAAGTCCTGCACCTATTGCCAATGGCAACAATAAAAAAAATACAAGACATAGCAACATCCATCGGGATGAAATATTGTCAATTAATTTTCGTCTGTTCATTTAAAACATTTGAGCAAGTGTTTAAAAAAGCCGGTAACGTTTCGATAAACCGTAACCATTTTCGCTACCGGCATGAACCTCTGTTTTTTATTGATCGAGCTTGCTTTTTTGTTCATCAATGGTGTTGGCAGGCAAAGGCACATAACCTGCAGACTGAACATATTTTTGTCCATCCGTTAACACCCATTTAAAAAAATCTGTCACTTCCTTCTTAACGGGCTTTCCTTTAGTGATAAAGTAAAGATCACGTGCAGGCGGGGAAGGGAATTTTCCATTGTTTACCGCTTCTAAAAAAGTTTTTAGATCAGTATATACATTTTCATCTTCATCAATCTTACCATTGCCATTTACATCAATAGGCGCCACTTCGATACCCGGATTTTTTTTACCGCTGTTAATGTCGAATACAAACAATGTATTGTTGTAACCAATGCCATTCTTATCTTTTCTTACAGCATCTGCAACACCCGGATCACCTGAAACACCTATGCCCTGCAGGTTTTCTTGTTTCTTACCAAAAAATGCGGCCCAGGAATCTGCAGCACCAGCGGCATCAGCACGGGTATAAACGGAGATTTTATTGGATGATTTAGAAGGAAGACGTAACAGGCTTTCCCAGGTTTGTGGTTGTTTGTTTGTAAAGATTGATTCAAATTGTTCTTTGGTCAATCCCTGTGTTCGCAATGTATTGATATCAGGATTGGATGAATTAACTGTTGGAAGCACAGCATCTTTACATAAAGAAATCCACCACACACCTTTTGCTTTTTCCGCATCTGTTATTTCACGGGAAAACATGCCAACATCAACTGCACCGGAAAGCGCATCTGTTAATCCTTTTCCCGCACCACCTGCCTGAATATCGAAGCGAATGTTTGGGTGCGTTTTATTGTATTCTTCCGCCCATTTTTGCGCTAATGGATATAATGCAAATGCACCTGAAAAAGAAATAGAAACTGTTTGATCTTTATCATTATTATCATCTTTCGTACTGCAGGAATTTAATACGATAAGCACAGATAAAGGGAGGAATGCTTTTTTGATGAAATTCATTTTTATAATTTTTAAAGGAAAAGTGAAGTGTATTTTTTGCCGAGGTTATTTCTTGTTGTTAGCAGATGATTTGCTCAAATCAATTCGATGATTTATACCGAGACGGAAAACATTCCTGTCGTAATAAGATTTGCCATCACTTGTTTCCTGGAACCAGAATAGATAACCAAGATCAACAGCAAAAGCATTACTGACATTGTAAGTAAAACCGCCGTAAATTCTGTTTTGATCGAACGAGTTGGAGATTATTTTTTTTCCGAAATTCACATGAACTTCATCATATACTTTCACGGCTAAAATTGTTTTTTTCTCTGCATTTCTTATAATGGGATAATCAGCAGATATCTGGTAGCGAAAACGAAAATTGCTGAAAGTATAGCCACCAACAAGTTTACCATCGGATGAATTGTGGTTAAATCTTGCTTCAGCACGATAACGATGGCCAATATTTAATTTGCCTACTTTTTGTTTGTTCACGATATCAAGTGTTGGCCTTATTTCTGGTATTACAGTGTTAGTGGGAGAAGGAACTTTCTGTGGGCTGTTAAAAAAAAGTGCCGACCCTAAACCGGCTTCCCAGTTGTTACCAAGATTCCTATAAAGAATAGTACGAAGAATAAAATTTCCTTGCGAACCAACCGGTTCAATAAACTGTCTTTCCTGTACATCTGTAACTAAACGATAGTTATCACTAAATTTTAGCGTATTGAAATACGCATACCATAATTGTGTTTGATGAATGTGGGTTTTTTGTGCAATGGTTTTTGAAGGATTGGCGAAAGCACTAAAAATAAGCAAGATGAATACTTGGTTTACAGCCTTTTTGTAGGGTGTAGTTAGTTTTGGTTGTTTGTTCATATTTTAAAATTTTTATCAAATCTACAATTCCTATTGATTTAATAGGAATTAATTTAAAAAAATTTTATTTTATTTTTTTAAGAGAGTTTTCGAGCGCCTGTTCACGCTGAATTATCTGCGCCAAAGTTGCCTGCTTGAGCATATTAACGGTTTCGTTTCTTACATCAGAAAAAACATCGCGGATGCCACAGGTAGCTTCGTCTTTACATTCTTCACAGCGTTCATAATAACGATGAGCCACGCAGGGAAGTAATGCAATAGCACCTTCAAACAAACGGACTATTTCTGCAACATTTATTTCTTCCGGGCTTTGCAATAAATAGTATCCTCCGGTTTTACCTTTTTTACTGCTGAGCATACCTGCATTACGAAGATCAAGAAGTATAGCTTCAAGAAATTTGCGGGGAATATTTTCACTTTCTGCGATCTTACTTATCTGAACCGGCTCGCCTGTATTATTTTTTGCTAAATAAACTAACGCATTGATCGCATATTTTGTTTTTTTGGAAAGCATCGCCGTAAAAATACACAACATGATGCTTACTTATTTATAATTATTGGAACTTTTACATTTCGTCAATCGCTTTCATTCTTGCTGAATAAAGAACAAAACCTTGAAGTGAGTGACACAACGGAAGTACAATAGCAGCAATGCAGCCAAGTACAAAAAACATTTACAAAAAATAAAAAACTAAATATGAAATTTATTTTATGCGCTGAGAATATTCCCTGATATTTCATTGCATTCCATCCATTATATAATAGCTTTATTTTTGATGAAATTATAAATCTTGTCTTTGCCTTTAGTTGCGGTTGTTATTTTGAATTATAACGGAAGAAAATATTTAGAAACTTTTCTTCCTTCTGTGCTTGCTTCCACTTACAATCCTATAAAGATTATTCTTGCAGATAATGCTTCTACCGACGATTCGGTAACTTTTGTACAGCAAAATTTTTCTTCTGTTGAACTGATTTGTTTTGATGAAAATTATGGCTTTACCTCAGGTTATAACAAAGCATTGAAACAGGTTGAAGCAAATTATTATGTGTTGCTTAATTCAGATGTGGAAGTTACGAAAGACTGGATAGAACCTGTGATAAAACTAATGGAAGAAGATAAAACAATTGCGGCTTGCCAACCAAAACTGTTAGATTATAAACAACGCAATTATTTTGAATATGCAGGCGGTGTAGGTGGATGGATTGATTATTTAGGTTATCCTTTTGCAAGAGGACGTGTATTTGAAACACTTGAAAAAGATAAAGGACAATACGATAAAAACGCGTATATATTTTGGGCATCAGGCGCTGCAATGTTTGTGCGATCTGAATTGTTTCATGAAGTTGGAGGCTTCGATGATTTCTTTTTTGCCCACATGGAAGAAATTGATCTTTGCTGGCGATTGCAAAGAACAGGTTATAACATCGCGGCTTGTCCGGCTTCTGTTGTTTATCATGTTGGTGGTGGTACATTACCAAAAGGAGACAGAAAAACGTTTCTCAATTTTCGCAACAACTTAATAATGCTTTGCAAAAATCTTCCTTCAACTGAAAAACTGTGGAAGATACCATTACGTATTTTTTTAGATATACTTTTTGCTTTCAAAGCTTTAATTAGTGGAGATGTATCTTCTTTCAAAGCAGTTTTCCAGGCTCATATCGCTGTATTGAAATGGAATTCACAGAAAAAAAATGTACTTGTTTTACCAAAAAAACCGATGAAAAGTTTGAAAGGCGTTATGCGCAAATCTGTTGTTTGGAGCTATTTTATCGGGCATAAAAAATCTTTCAAAGAAATTATTCAGTCAGAAGAATGATAATTTATAGAATGAGCCTTATTTTTGCAGCCTATTAACGCAATGTTATGGTAGAAACAGACAATAGCAAACAGAAAGATTTTGGATACAACTGGGTTAGCTCTTCCCGTTTTTTATTTTTTGTAACCGTAGGCTGTTTTGTAGCTTGGTCAATTGGTGGATGTTATAAATTGTACCAGCATCGTTATCAAGGTAAGCCAAACGTGGAAGTGCCGGGTAACACCAAGTACACACCGGAGTATAAATAAAAAACCTGCGCAAAAATTTTGCTATAAAATTCAGTTCCCTATTTTTGCACTCCCAAATAAAGTTCTTTATAAAACAAGCGGAAGTAGCTCATTTGGTAGAGCACAACCTTGCCAAGGTTGGGGTGGCCGGTTCGAGCCCGGTCTTCCGCTCTGGATTCCCGCTTAATGCGGGATTTTTTTTCGGAGCCCTGGTGGTGGAATTGGTAGACACGCAGGACTTAAAATCCTGTTCCCCGCAACGGGAGTGCGGGTTCAAGTCCCGCCTGGGGCACAGCTTTAAAAATAGAAGCCTTGACAGCATTAGCTTTCAGGGCTTTTTTGTTTTCTATAACTTACTGCTTCATTTCCAAATGAAAATCACTACTTTAACAACTCCAAATCACTTCAAACATCATTCTATCAAAAAAATTTTATGAGAACACTTCTTTCTGCGCTTAGTTGTATGGTTGTATTTGCAGCCTGCAGTAATGCACAATCTGCATCTAATAACAGCAACAATTCTTCAATCACAACTTCTGCTGATCCTGCCCAGGACTGGAAATTTGGCGTGGCATTATGGACTTTTCACCGGGTTGATTTTCCTGCATCTTTAGATAAAGTTGATAGTGCCGGATTGAAGTACATCGAGCCTAATACTTTTCATAAAGCCGGACCTGAGTTGAAAGATTCGCTTATACTGCAATTATCACCATCAGGAATTGAAAAACTGAAATCGCTTATCAATCAAAAGGGCCTTATCTGTGAATCACTTTACATCGTTGGCGATTCTACATTACAATCATGGGTAAAACAATTTGATATTGCCAAACAATTCGGCGTGCAATATGTTACAACAGAACCACCACTAAATATGTGGGACAGTATTGATAGTCTGGCAGGTGCTTACGGTATCAAAGTCGCAATTCATGAACATTGGAAAGGGTTTAGTCATTACTGGAATCCTGATACAGTATTAATGGCGATAAAAGGCCATCCTAATTTTGGCGCCTGTGCTGATCTTGGTCACTGGCCGAAAAGCGGTATTAATCCGCTGGAAGCCGTAAAAAAATTGCAGGGACATATCATTGGTATTCATTTTAAAGATATTGCCGCGTATAATAATCCTGCTTTATTAGATGTTCCAACAGGAACAGGGATTATAGATTTCCCTGCGATCTTCCAGGAACTGAAGAAGCAAGGCTTTAAAGGGCACATTTATATTGAGAGAGACGCAGAAGAGCAGCCTACTAATTTACCTTCTGTTATACAGGAAGTGAAATATTATAATGAACTGGTAAAAAGCTTGAAATAGTTTCATCATTTAAAAAATTTGCATCTTTAGAGTTTAACTATCTAAAGGATAAGCGTTTTTATTAAATGATTTTCTATTGATGCTTCCTATATTTGCCGCTCATTCAAAAAACATAAGCGTATGTTCAATATTGTTTTGTTTGGCCCTCCGGGTAGCGGTAAAGGAACGCAAAGTGAAAAGATAATTGAGAAGTATGGTTTAAAACATTTGAGTACCGGCGACTTATTGCGCTCCGAGATCGCAACGCAAACAACACTTGGAATTGAAGCAAAAAATTTCATGGACAGAGGTATTCTTGTTCCGGATGAAGTAGTGATAGGCATGATAAGCTCTGCTCTTAATAATAATAAAGATGCAAAAGGATTTTTGTTTGACGGCTTTCCACGCACTCAGGCGCAGGCCGAAGCATTAGATAAATTATTATGGTTTAACCAACAGGATATTAATGTTGTAATTGCTTTGGAAGTTAGTGAAGAAGAACTTGTAAAACGTTTATTAAATCGTGGTTTAACAAGCGGACGTTCAGATGATTCAAACGAACAGGTGATTCGTGATCGCATAGCAGAATATCGCAGAAAAACATCCATCGTTGCTGATTATTATGAAAGCTTTCATAAACTTGTTACCATAAAAGGCGAAGGAAGTGTAGATGAGATTTTTGATGCTATTTGTAAAGAGATAGATGCAAGAATAAGCTAAGTGTTCAATTAAAAGGTGGAAGACGAATTTTACACCTGTCGTTTCACTTCTCACTTAAAATAACCCAACAGAAGTATAACTATCTGAATAAAGAAAAGCCATCCAAATCAAAAAAGGATGGCTTTTTACTTACCGACCCATCGGTAATTATTTTACAGCAACAGGGGCTACCTGGCTTTCCAAGATCTTTCCTCTTATTTTACCTTCGATTTCGTTAGCAAGTTCCGGATTATCTGATAAAAGATTTTTTACAGCATCCCGGCCCTGGCCTAATTTATTTCCATCATAACTAAACCAGCTTCCGCTTTTTTGTACTATGCCAAGTTCAACACCCATATCCAATATCTCGCCTATCTTACTAATGCCTTCACCAAATATAATATCAAATTCTGCGCTTCGGAAA
>JAEZRL010000304.1 GCA_023440945.1 Bacteroidota bacterium | reverse complement strand
GTGTATATGGATCATTTAGAACAATCTTTCAGTGTGCGTTTTGATTATAATGTTTATTTCACAACGCAGCTTTTTAATATCTCAAATACGCTCTTTCATGATTTTTTAAAAGAAAAAAGATCCGGTTCGCTGCAAAAAATTTTGTTTGTTGTTGACAGTGGCGTAGCTGAAGCACATACCAATCTTTTACAACAGATTAAAGATTATTTCCGGCATTATCAATCCGTTCAGTTAATTGAAAATATTATTATCGTTCCTGGTGGCGAAGCTGCTAAAAATGAGATGAGCTTATTTAATAAGCTTGTTGAAGCAGTAAATAAATATGGCATTGACCGGCATTCTTACATCGCAGCCATTGGTGGTGGTTCAGTGCTTGACCTTGTTGGTTTTGCTGCAGCCGTATCGCATCGGGGCATTAAACACATTCGTATTCCAACAACTGTGTTATCGCAAAATGATTCAGGAATTGGTGTAAAGAATGGAATTAATTATGAAGGAAAGAAGAACTTTATCGGCAGTTTTGCGCCGCCTGTTGCAGTGTTCAATGACGATGCTTTCTTACTTACTTTATCAGACCGGGATTGGCGTTCCGGAATATCCGAGGCAATAAAAGTGGCACTGATAAAAGACGCTGTTTTTTTTAAATGGATAGAAGATCATGCCGATGAATTAGCAAATCGTGATCTGCCTGTAATGAATGAACTTATAAAGCGATGTGCACAACTTCACTTAGAGCATATTGCGAGTCGCGATCCTTTTGAAATGGGCTCATCACGACCCTTGGATTTTGGTCATTGGAGTGCGCACAAGCTTGAACAACTCAGCAACTTTGAAGTGTTGCATGGTGAAGCAGTTGCGATGGGCATTGCACTGGACAGTATGTATTCATCTTTTACAATGGGGTTATCCGAAGCAAAAGCAAAACGTATCATTCAATTAATGTTGCGATTAGGTTTCAATATTACACATCCGTTGATGCAGGTAGAAAAAGATAGTCCGATCATTGCAGGTTTACAGGAGTTCCAGGAACATCTTGGTGGCAAGCTAACTATTATGTTATTAAAAGATATTGGTGTTGGTGAAGAAGTACATTCGATGGATATTGCGTTATTGCATAAAGCAGCAGAACAGTTGCTACATTTTTCATCCGTAAAAGCTTTTTGATAATCATGTTTACAAATTCAGGACATCTTACTTATTGTACCAATATCCATGCAGGCGAAAGCTGGAAAGATCATTTTAAAGCGCTGAAAGAAAACTTCCCGGCTATTAAAAAACAACTTTCTTCAGATAAACCAATGGGCATCGGCTTGCGATTGTCAAACGAGGCTAGTCTTGAGCTTATCAAGGAAGAAAATCTACATGAATTTCAACAATGGCTGAAAGATAATGATGCGTATGTTTTTACGATGAATGGTTTTCCTTACGGTGGTTTTCATCGAACAAGAGTGAAAGAAAATGTGCATACACCAGACTGGACAACCGATGAAAGAGTTCAATATACCATTCGTTTATTTCAAATATTGAAAGAACTATTACCTGAAGGAATGGATGGCGGCGTATCAACATCGCCCCTGAGTTACAGGCATTGGTTTAAAACAATTGAAGCATTGACCAATGCGAAAAAAACAGCAACGAATAACATGATAAAAGTTGCTGAAGAGTTGATAAATATTCAGAAAAATACAGGTAAGATTTTGCATTTGGATATAGAGCCTGAACCGGATGGTATGATGGAAACAGGCATGGAATTTTTGCAATGGTATAAAAATGATCTTTTACCGGAGGGGCGTAAAATAATTGCAGAAAAGTTTTCTGTTATAGAAGATGAAGCAGAAAAACTATTGAAAAGGCACATAACACTTTGCTTTGATGTTTGCCATTTTGCAATCGGTTATGAACCGCACACAAAAATTATTAAAGATATTTTGACAGAAGGAATTAAGATTGGTAAGATACAGATAAGTGCAGCACTAAAAGGTGAAATGAATAAAGAAGCTGGTGAAAGAGAAAAGATAAAACAAAGCTTTGAACGTTTTAACGAACCGGTTTACCTGCACCAGGTTGTTGCAAGAAAAAACGACAATAGTTTAATTCGTTATCCCGATTTGCCTGAAGCATTGGAAGATTATAACCATGCAGATGTAGTTGAATGGCGATCCCATTTTCATGTGCCGATTTCTGCAGAGGATTTTGGCTTATTGCAATCAACGAATGACGATATTATTGAAGTATTGAAATTGCAAAAAGAAAATCCTTTTACCAATCATTTAGAAGTAGAAACTTATACATGGGAAGTGCTTCCCGGCACGTTAAAAATCCCGTTGCAGCAATCTATTGTAAATGAGTTAAAATGGGTGATGGAGAATTTGTAATTATGAATCAATTACGAGTTATGCAAGGTGGAAATAAAAGCATTATTTATGCGCTGCAGATGAACGAAATGGAGTTCCAAAATAAGTTCGGGACAGGCTCTAACGAGGATGCATAAAAACTGGATGCCTTTATCAAAAAAGAATACGTAACAGCGAATAGTAACAGCAAAGATCATGAATAAAACAGTTGTGATAGATGTGGTTGGATTATCATCGTCGGTGATTGGAGAACATACACCTTTTTTAAAAAATTATGTCGCAAAAAAAGATATTACAGCTATTGATGCAATGCTGCCGGCGGTTACAACAGCAGTGCAATCAACTTATCTTACAGGAAAATGGCCAGGTGAACACGGTATTGTTGGAAATGGCTGGTATGACAGGGAAGATTGTGAAATAAAATTTTGGAAGCAATCGAATAAGCTGGTATTAGCTGACAAAATTTGGGAGAAAGCAAAAAAGGAAGATCCGTCTTTCACCTGTTCGCAAATGTTTTGGTGGTATAATATGTATTCTTCGGCGGATTATTCCGCAACACCACGTCCGCAATATTTAGCAGATGGAAGAAAATTACCTGATTGTTATACGCATCCGGCAGCCTTACGTGATGAATTGCAAAGCAAACTGGGCACGTTTCCTTTGTTTCAGTTTTGGGGGCCGGGAGCAAATATTAAATCAACAGAATGGATAGCAGATGCTTCTATGATCGTTGATGATAAACATGATCCTACGCTTACTTTGATCTACTTGCCTCATCTTGATTATTGTTTGCAAAAATTTGGTCCGGATCTTTCCAAAATCACGAAGGAATTGAAGGAGATTGATGCGGTTGTTGAAAAGCTTGTCAATTTTTATGAAGCCAAAAATGCAAACGTTATCATCCTTTCAGAATATGGAATTGCACCGGTAAAAAAGCCTTTGCATCTGAACCGCTTACTGCGTGAAAATGGCTTGCTTCAGGTGCGTGTGGAAAGAGGAACAGAATTATTAGATGCAGGTGCTTCCAAAGCTTTTGCAGTGGCTGATCACCAGGTGGCGCATGTTTATATCAATGATGAAAGTGTTGCAAATAAAGTAAGAAAGTTATTGGAAGATGTGGATGGAATTGAATTGATATTAGACAAGGAAGCTCAAAAAAAACATCACATTGACCATGGAAGAACCGGTGATATTGTTTTAATCGCTGATGCAGATAGTTGGTTCACGTATTATTTCTGGCTTGATGATAACAAAGCACCCGATTATGCACGTGTCGTTGATATTCATAAAAAGCCGGGTTATGACCCGGTTGAAATGTTTATGACTTCAAAACTTCGTGCAGCCTATAAATTATTAAGAAAGAAAACAGGATTCAGATATGTGATGGATGTTATTCCTTTAGATGCAACATTAATAAAAGGTTCTCATGGAAGGATAAATGTTGCGCCGGAATTTCGTCCTGTTTTGATAACCAATGAAAATATAGGAAAAGAAAATATAGAAGCAACAGAAGTATTTAATGTTATCTGGAGAAGTTTGACAAGATGATCCGAGTCAGAGTAATGATAATTGAAAAACTGCAAGCCGGTAAGACGACTTGCAGTTTTTGGTAGGCAGTTAAAATTTTAAAGATTGATATACTTGAGTATAATTGCAAATATACCTATAGTTATTGCCCATATCGTCCGTTTAATAATTTCCTTTTTATTCATTTTTTTAATAAATACTATAACGATAATTGCCTCTGCTACAAGCATACCTAAGATTCCATAATATCGGTATGGTGATAATACGGGTAATAAGCTGAATCCTATTAATAGAACGGGTGGTATTGTTGCTACTAGTGTGAATTTTTGATTTCGTGTCATGTGGCGATTTTTAAATGTCTGATAAAATTTTTAATGGCCGATGCAACGCTGATATGTTGCTTCAACACTTGCACTGCATTCATCAGCTGCGATTTTTGTTTCAATTGTAACAGCAACACCTAACCAAGGATTAATAAAGCCCCCTAATATACTGCACCCTATCATAAACCATTCTGTGTGGTCACAACTCTTAAGGCCCTCATCTCTATTTTTTTCACACTCGCCAGGAACATTCATTGGACCAACGCCTCCACCACCAGTAGTGTCCATATATAATCTAACCTTATTATTCCAATCAATCTTAGAATTTGAAATGTTAGCAGTTAAGTTCTTACATGAATATGCAGCATTTATTAAGGAGTTTACATCATTCGTGGTAAATCTTTCACTTAGAATCGAACGTACTTGTGTTTCAGTCGTAGCATTTGCTATTCTCTGAGCATAAGCGCTGTCGAGTTTTCTAGTAGGTCTTTCCACCACATTTACCATTAAATCGGCGTTACTCATACAAAGATTAAAATCTTGATCAGAGATGGGATGCTTTGTGGTTGCATTTTCAATTGAAACGGTTGAAACAGGTGATGGAGCAATTTCCTTTTGGTTACATTTAACATTAATAAAAAAAACTTAGTCCGATGATTAGAATGGCAATAATACTTTTCTGTTTTTTGTCAAGGTTTTTCTTTTTCATATAAAATTTTGGATTTAAAAATATAAATGAAGTTAAATAAAAATGCATCTCGTGTTTCATCTAAATTTTTCTTCACCCTTTTACAGTGCAAACGGAATCAAAAAATGCAAGTAACATTTTACTATTCTTATAACATTCAATCCATTAGACCCTTCTTCTCGTTTTAATGATAACCTTAGCTATGTTTCAAATAATAGTTATCAACCAATTTCTGCTTTTGCTTTTTCCACATTCAGTTCTTTTTCCCAACGTGCTACAACTACTGTAGCAACAGAGTTTCCGATAATGTTGGTGATTGCTCTTGCTTCGCTCATAAAACGATCAATACCCAAAATCAAAGCAAGTGATGCAACAGGGATATGACCAATCGTTGGGAGCGTTGCAGCAAGCGTAACAAAACCACTGCCAGTAACCCCGGCTGCACCTTTTGAAGCAACGATCAGAACAAGTAATAAAGTGATCTGATGGGAAAGATTAAGCGGCGTATCTGTTGCCTGTGCAATAAAAACAGTTGCCATTGTAAGATAAATAGAAGTACCATCGAGATTAAAAGAATAACCTGTTGGAACAACCAAACCCACTACTGAATTAGAGCAGCCAACATTCTCTAATTTTTCCATCAAGGGCGGTAAAGCAGATTCAGAAGAAGATGTTCCTAAAACAATGAGTAATTCTTCTTTTATCTTTTTCAATAAACGTACAATACTGAATCCTGCTATTTTCAAAATAGTGCCAAGCACTAAAAAAATAAATACGATACAGGTAAGATAAAACGTAGCCATTAACTCACCTAATGCTGTAAGCGAACCAATTCCGTTTGCGCCAATAGTATAAGCCATTGCACCCAAAGCCCCAAAGGGTGCAGCTTTCATAATGATATGAATAATGGCAAACAGAGCTTGCGAAAACGATTTAATAACGCTCATCACCGGTTCTGCTTTGCTACCAATTTTTGATAAGGCAAAACCAAACAAAACCGAGATGAGCAAAACAGGTAAAAGGCTATCCGTTGTAAATGCGCCAACAAATGTTTCAGGAATGATATGCAGGAAAAAATCAACGGTGCTTTGAGGCGCATGAGCTTTTGTTGCAATGGCTGAAGCATCAAGTGAGGCAGGATCAACATGCATACCTGCTCCCGGACGAAGATTATTGATCGAGATCAAGCCTATCAGCTATGCGAATGTGCTTACAACTTCAAAATAATCGACTG
>JAEZRL010000095.1 GCA_023440945.1 Bacteroidota bacterium | reverse complement strand
GCAATATTTCTTACCTGTGCTGTAAGATTAGATGCCATCTGATTTACCGATTCTGTCAAATCTTTCCAAACCCCCCCTACACCTTTTACGGTGGCTTGTCCGCCCAGTTTTCCTTCTGAACCTACTTCTCTGGCAACACGGGTAACTTCAGCAGAAAAGGAGTTCAACTGATCCACCATGGTGTTAATGGTATTTTTCAGTTCAAGAATTTCCCCTTTTACATCTACCGTAATTTTTCTTGAAAGATCACCCCTTGCTACTGCAGTTGTTACCTCCGCAATATTGCGCACCTGCCCGGTAAGATTTGAGGCCATCTGGTTAACCGAATCAGTTAAATCCTTCCATGTTCCTGCAACACCTTTTACTTCTGCCTGTCCGCCTAACTTTCCATCTGTTCCCACTTCCCTTGCTACACGTGTAACTTCCGATGAAAATGAATTAAGCTGATCCACCATTGTGTTGATCGTATTCTTCAGTTCTAGAATCTCACCTTGTACATCTACGGTGATCTTTTTTGAGAGGTCACCCTTTGCGACGGCAGTTGTTACTTCCGCAATATTTCTCACCTGGTCAGTAAGATTTCCTGCCATTTGATTCACTGAATCCGTGAGATCCTTCCACACGCCGGCCACACCTTTTACTTTTGCCTGTCCGCCTAACTTACCTTCTGAACCCACTTCTCTTGCTACTCTCGTTACTTCCATTGAGAAAAGGTTCAATTGCTTTACCATATCATTTACTTCTGCAGCTATTCTTCCAAATTCGCCCTGTAATAAATGATCTCCTATCTCCAATGGCATTTCCTGCGATAAATTTCCTTTTGCTACCGAACTTATAACATGCGCAATTTCGATAGTAGGATGAACGAGATCAGATATTAATGTATTGATTGATTCTACGGCCGAGTTCCAGGAGCCTCTTGCAGAGCGTGGCAATTCCACACGATGCGTTAACTTACCTTGTTTACCAATTGTTTTTTTTGCAACATCCAGCTCCTGCACCAGTGTTTCATTCAATGAGATAATATCATTCAATGTATCGCATATTTTTCCACTTATACCTGTTCTATCAATTGGCAGACGAGCAGAAAAATTCCCGTTTCTTACTTCGGCAAGAACAGCTAAAAGTTCACGGCTGTCCAGCTCATCTTCCAATAAATTATAACTTAACAGAACCTTCCGTTCAGGATCAGTTTGATGCTTTGTTTTTTCAGCAGTTTGGGTTTGGGAACCTAAGTTGCCGTTCGAGTGAGGCAACACGGTATTTTCAATTTTCTGGCCAGCTTTTTTCTTGGTATTCATGAGGAAATATTAAAGTATTCAAACGTACGAAATCATTTTTATTTAGTTTGATGGAACAGATCAAACAGAAGTTATTTATAAATACAAAAAATAATTTTTCGTGTAAATCCTATCTTAGCCGCCATTACCCTTCTTAATACATTGAAACAGTGTTCATGAAATATATTTTAATAGGCGAAGATGATATTGATGACCAGGAGATACTACAGGAAGTTTTTGCAGATATTGATAGCAATTGTGAGTTGAAATTTATTACCAATGGCAGAAAACTGATAAGTTTTTTAGAAGCATTACCGCCTCAGGAATTACCCAGCCTTATTGTTCTTGACTATAATATGCCCGAATTAAACGGAGAAGAGATATTAAGAAAGCTGCAAAACAGTAAGGAATTCAAGAACATTCCCAAAATTTTATGGAGCACTTCCAGTGTTTCTGCTAATAAAACAAAATGTGTTGAACTAGGTGCCTCTGACTTTTTGGTAAAGCCTTCAACCATTGAAAAACTGGAAGAAATTGCAAGATATATGCTTAGCTTTTGTTCCTAATATTTAAAATATTTCTTCAAGCACATCCATTGAAAGCGGTTTTTCCAGTATGGTGATATTGCTGTGAGATGCACTAAAGTTTTTTGCGTCGTTATATGCGCTTATCAAATATAACTGAACACTTTTATCCCTTTCTGCGATAACAGGTGCGCTATCCCATCCAAAACCATCAGGCAAATTATTATCGAGTAAAATAATATGAGGCTGATACGAAGGCATTATTACATTTGCTTCACTTAGAGTAGTGCAGATAGCAACCTCATAATTCTTATTAACAAAATATAATTTCATAAGGTGGCAAAAGTCAATTTCATCATCTACTATCAAAATCTTTTTTTTATTCATGAGAGCTGGAATGCGTATTAAAACCGTGAGTTATTATTTGTAATATTGCCTTGCTAATCAAATTATTCGCCAAACTTACTTCATTTCAAATGCAGGAAAAAAATTTTCCGGAAGCATTAAATCCGCTGCGTAACATTTTAACAGTTTTGCCTTGTGCTTTGTTTTCTTATGACATGGCAACCTGTTCCATTACCTTGCTTAATAATAATACGGAAATAAACCTTTCAGGTATTTTTACTTTTGATCAACCTGAAAATGCAGATAATATTTTTCAGATTATTCCTGCATACAATCTTGATTCTTTTAAAGTAGGTTGGAATAAATGCATCACCTTGAAAGAGAACGAAAAATATTCCTTTGTAACTGTTATCCAGAGAAAACAAAATACTCCAATTCATGTTACCATAAACGCGCAGAGTTTTAAAACCAGGCTTGAGAATGAAACAGCAGATAAAGTATTGATCTCACTTTCAGAAATAGCAGATAACTGTTTTAATACTTCATTATCACACCAAACATCTTATCAGAGAACGAATGTTTTTGCGAACGAACAATTTGAATTTTTATACAAAGCTATCCACGATCTGCAGGCTCCGATAAGAAAGCTTTCATCCTTTGTTGAATTATTGTTTTCAAAGCTTCCTGTTGATCATAATTCCGTTCTTGATACCTATAAAACAAAGATCAATTTATGTAAAGAAGAAATGAGTACGCTGTTAGAAGATTTGAATACATTCTATCAAAGCAAACAAAAACCAAATGGTTATTGTATTTGCGATTTAAATGCTGTTGTTAAGACCGCTTTATTAAAACTGAAAGAACTGCAATACATTAACGATATTATGGTTGAGTATAAAGACCTTCCTTCTGTGGAAGGAGACAAAGATCAATTGGTAATTTTATTTCAAAAAATATTTCTGAATGCTTTTCTGTCTGAAAGAGAAAATGCTAAACCGGTAATAAACGTCGAAGCTGAAGAACCATCAACAGAAGATATAGATCGTTTTCATCTTTCCGAAAAAGATAAATAATATAAGATCGTTATCAGAGACGGAGACATTAATTTTCCACCGGAATATGAAGAAAAGATATTCGAGCCCTTCTTTCGTTTCCCAAACAGACGTGATCGTTTAAATAACGGACTTTCATTAGCTATTTGTAAAAACATAGCCGAGAATCAGCATGGAAAAATTTATGCTTCCAGCAAAGAAAATTATGGAACGCAAATAACTTTAATTTTACCTGCCAAACAACAGCCCGTATGCTGAGTTCTAAACAGATAAAAGTATTGATAATTGATGATGATGAAGATGATTATTTCATCATTCAGAATTATTTGCACGAAATACAGGAAAAAAAATTTGTAACAGAATGGTGTAATAATTACGATGATGCGATACAAAAGATAGGAAGCCGGGCTTATGACATTTATTTTGTTGATTTCCGCTTAGGCAATCAATCGGGTTTGCAGGTATTGCAGGAAGCAACGTTGCTTGGATGTGAAGAACCAATCATTTTGCTTACAGGCAGAGGAAACAAAGCAATTGATATTGAAGCCATGAAAAATGGTGCAACTGATTACCTGGTTAAATCAGAATTGAATTCTGATAAGCTGGAACGTTGCATGCGTTATTCCCTGGAAAGAAATGCTTCTTTAAAATCTCTAAAAGAAAGTGAAAAGAAGTATAAGAACCTGTTCGAAAGTTCAAAAGATGCTATTCTTATTACGGATGTTCATTTCAATTTTATTGAGATCAACCAGGCTGCTGCAATCCTTTTTCATTGCACCGGGAAACATCCCGAAAACAAAAACCTTTACGATTTTCTCCCTGTAGCCGAACAAAGAGAAGCTATTTTTTCTGCGATAGATTGCGGTAGAAACATAACAGATCTTGAAGTAGAAATTTACAATACAGATGTTGAAAGAAGATATTGTACGATGTCTGTTTCTATTGAAGAGAAAGAAGATACGGAATTACTGCACGTGATCATTCACGACATCACCAACCTTCGAAATGCTGAAAAGGTGAAATTGCAATCCGAAAAAATGGCTGCGAACGAACGATTGATACGAATTCTGGCACATGAAGTACGAAATCCGCTTACCAATATAAGTCTTGCTGCAGATCAGCTTCGCTTACAATTACCGGATGTTCCGCTTGCAGAATGTGTTAATATCATTAAGAACAACAGTAAAAGAATAAACGGACTGATTGGCGAATTACTCAATTTGGCGAGACCTGCGGAGTTAACATTTAATACTCACACTTTGCAGGAAATCCTGGAAGAAAGTTTTTCAAGTGTGTTTGACAGATTGAAGCTGCAAAACATTAAACTGGTGAAACAATATTCTTCACAACCTTGTTTTATTTCGGCTGATAAACAAAAGCTTACAATCGCTTTCTCCAATTTACTGATAAATGCGATCGAGTCTATGGAAAGTAACAAAGGCAAATTATCTGTAAGGTTAGAAGAGTCAATAAGCCATTATGCCGTTCATATTGAAGACAATGGCCATGGCATCCCAAAAGAATATTTAAACCGTCTTTCAGAACCTTTTTTCACTATGAAAAGAAATGGGATGGGATTGGGACTTGCTTCGGCTTACTCCATTTTTCTTACGCATAAAGCAAGTATTGAAGTAAAAAGCGAAATAAACAAAGGAACTTTGTTTTCAATCAAATTCAACGGTATAACCTCCAGCAATTGAAATATTTCAAAACAAGTAGTCGCTTATAACAATGGTGCAACCAAGCGACATATTGAGTCAAAACCTCGTTGAATTACTGGGCGGCTGAGCCAATATTCCAATGTAATTAACCGGCTACTTTGTTTATCCAGCTCAAAACTTTCTTCAAGAGCCTTACATAAGGCAGATTCATAAATAACGGAAGTAATTTCGAAATTGAGGAAGAAGCTTCGTGTATCCATATTCACGGTTCCAACAAAGGCAAGACTACTATCAATAGAAATGGTTTTGGCATGAATAAATCCCTTTTTATAAAGATACACCTTTACTCCACGTTGTAAAAGAGGTTTAATAAATGAAAACGACGCATGTTGCACAATGAATGAATCAGACTTTTCAGTCAGGATCAATTCCACTTCAATACCGTTGGATGCAGCAATCACCAGCACCGATGTTAATTGATCAGTGGGAACAAAATATGGAGTACAAATGCGAATACTTTTTTTCGCCTGGCTAAGCGCAAGCAAAATAGTTTCCATTATATAAGGTACGGCTGAACTGGGTCCACTTGCAGCAATCGCAACAATAGCATTACCTTTCTTTTCCTGTTCCCGTCTTAAATATTGTTCTCCTTTACCGAAGTCATCTTTACCGCCCGAGAAAAACCAGCTTAAAAGAAATTGAACCTGTAACAGCTTTACAGCCTGCCCCTCTATCTTAACCGCCGTATCCCTCCAGTACAATTTATGTTTACCATTATTCCAGTAACGTTCATCTAAATTAATACCACCAATGAAACCAATTTCCCCATCTACAATAACTATCTTACGATGGTTGCGATAATTACTGTTAGCCAGCGAAGTAAATGCAACAGGCATGGTTTTTAAAAAAGGTATGCCGGCTTTCCTTAGATGCTTTGGTATGTTTTTAATATGATTTGATCCTACATCGTCCACAATTACTCTTACCTCTATCCCTTCGCCATGTTTTTTTATTAAAATATCTGTTATATGATTGCCCACAACATCAGCCGTAAAAATGTAATACTCAATATGAATATGTGATTTTGCATTTTCTAATGCTTTAAAAAGAGCAGGAAACTTTTCTTCACCGTTATTTAATAATGTTACCGCGTTGCCTGTACTAATGAGTGATTGATTTTGATAGTAGAGATAGCGGAACGGAAACGCCATATCGCCTATAACCCTTTCTAGTAGCAGCAGCCTTTCCTCCATTTGGGGTTTTAACTCCTGGTAGTATTGCTGCATTTTTTGCCTGTCTATCAACCGCTTTTTTGCAAACACCGTTTTTTTAAATAATGGTTTACGGCCTACAAAATAGTAAACAAGCAAGCCGATAACAGGCAGGAAAATAAGAACGAGAATATAAGCAACTGATTTGCTGGGGTTGCGGTTTTCACTTAAAATAGTAATGATAACACCTGCATAGAGCAAAGACGTCGGAATCCAGTACCAGTGTACAATAAAATTCCATATTGCCAACCAGGTAATCATGGTTTATGCTTGGAG
>JAEZRL010000249.1 GCA_023440945.1 Bacteroidota bacterium | reverse complement strand
ATTTTATACATTACTGTTTTTTCCTTTATTATCAACTTCTTTAATAGCTCATGCACCCTGCAACTTATTCCAGTCACTCGCCGAAGTACTAAAGGGAGAAAAAATAAATAAGGATAAGTGAGAGCCGAAATTAGAACTAATAGAGAAAAAAATAACCAAAAGAAAGGAAATCCTGAAAGGAAAACCAAATGTGAAATTATTAAGTAGAAAAAGCAAAATAGACAAACATCTTATGTAAACCTTATTATTCCGTTCGTCGGTAAAAGCACAATTATTCCACCTTGAATTTAATTTCCGCTATTTCATTAATTGAATAAGAATTATCGCTACCTTAAACCTCCTTTTATCAACGTTTCTTCAACCTATAGTTTTTACACCCTTCTTATTTACAGTAATTTATGTTGCTTTTTAGGGTTAATTATTTAAAACCATCGAATGGCTAAATTAAATATTGTTGTTATTGACCTTGTAAGTAAAAGCGAAACGCATACTTTATGGGCGCAGATAATGCATGCAAATCTTGCCAGTATTATGCCACAGGTTGTAGCTACCTGGTGCGAACAGGAAGGACATACCGTACATCTTATTTGTTATACCGGTCGAGAAGATCTGACTAAAGAATTACCTACAAAAGTAGACCTGTTATTTATTTGTTCTTTTACGCAAGCTGCCCTATTAGCGTATGCGCTTAGTAATTACTTTCGTTCAAAAGGAGTGGTAACGGTTTTAGGAGGTCCTCATGCACGTTGTTACCCCGATGATGCCATAAAATATTTTGATTACGTTTTAGGTTTTACCCACAAATCAACCATTGTTGAGATTTTGGATAACTGCATCCCTCAAAAACCTTTGGGAAAACAACTATCAGCTTTAAAACAACCGCATCATCTTCCCGGCGTCGAAGAACGTTGGAAGTTTATTGAGCCTACACTAAAAAAAGCTCCTTTCATTAAGATCGTCCCCATGCTTGCCAGCCTCGGTTGTCCTTACACCTGTCCTTTTTGTATTGATTCAGTTGTGCCATACCAGCCCATGGAGTTTGAAACGATAAAGGCTGATCTCCGGTTTTTGCTCACCAAATTTAAAAAACCTACGGTTGTTTGGCATGATCCCAATTTTGGTGTTCGCTTTGAAGATAATATGGAAGCTGTTTCTTCGGGCTTTCGTCCAAAAAGCTTTCGTTTTATTGCAGAAAGCAGTTTATCTATCCTTACTGAGAGCCATTTGAAAGTATTAAACGAAAACGGATTTGAGGCTTTATTGCCGGGTATTGAATCATGGTATGATCTGGGCAACAAATCAAAGACGATGCGTATGGAAGGGGAAGAGAAACTAAAACGAATTTCCGAGCATGTGAATATGATGTTCAGGTATGTGCCTTATGTACAAACAAATTTTGTTTTGGGATTAGACAGCGACGCAGGCGAAGAGCCATTTGAACTTACAAAGCGATTTGTTCAAATGACACCGGGTGCTTTTCCTGGTTATTCATTGCTAAGTGCATTTGGTGAAGCTGCACCATTAAACCTCGAGTATCAGCGCAATAACAGGTTATTGCCTTTCCCGTTTCATTTTTTAAATAATCATTTAGCAATGAACCTTAAGCCTAAGAATTATGAATGGATAGATTTTTATAATAAAGTAATAGATCTGACAGAATTTTCTTTTTCAAAGATATCCTTATATAGAAGATTTATAAATACGCCGGGCAGAACATCCAAATGGATGAATTTTATGCGTGCTATCTCTTCCGAAGGTTATGGAAGATTAAGGTTTTACCGGAAAGTTCGGGAGAATCTTATCAACGACAGAAGTTTCAGAGATTTTTTCGAAGGCGAAACGAGAGAATTACCTATTTTCTATAAAAACATTATCCAGAAAGACCTGGGGTTTTGGTGGAAATGGTTACCTGCAAATTCTTTAGAGCACGACGAAAATGCTTACCGGCATAAAACGGAAGCCAGGTTTAATATGACAGAAAGAACTGTTTGAGCCTAGTACCTCACGGAACTTGGAGAAGCCTGATAAAGTAAGTTTTCTTTACTTCTTTATGATCTAAGCCAATAAAAAGCACCTCTGTCTTTTAATGCTAAAGAAGTAATTTGATCAGATAGCTATGATAAAGGCAGCGTGAAACCAAAGGATACACCAGGTAAACACTACTTGCTTATGGCAGCACTTCTGTAATTCCAATTGAATTCTTTAGCTCAACTTGGATTTTTTGATTCTCACCTATTTGTTCTTATGCTCTTTTTTCTACCTCTGATTTTTTCTATTTGTCAAAGAGTTGGTTTATGTTTTAGGAGGTGTAACCTTTAGTTTCTTTCCAACTCTATTCTGGATTAAAACCAGCCATCGCCATAATTATTTAAATAACTATTATATGAGGTACAAAAAACAAATACTTGTGATGCTATCATTGATTACTTTAATAGCATTTGCTCAATGCAGAAAAGAAATTTGGTTTGAGAAAGGAAAGCACGAGGGTAAGCCAGAGGACCCTGATTTGGTTGCGCAAGGAAAGGACATTTTTAGATTTGACGATTTTGGAGATGATGATTTTTGGAGCGGGCTACTCCATTTGGATAAAGCCATTGCCGGAGCCGCTAATGGTGGATATGGTGCAGGTGTTAGTCCTAAAACCGCCTTGTCTGTTGGATTGAAAGTAGATGTGGAAGCGTTGCCTGCGGATGTACTGGCTGCGATTCGCAACGGTTCTATAGATCTTAATGATCCTGCTACTACGCTTGCCTTACTTAAATTAAATTCAGTTGTGGGCGTAAAAGCAAAATTTGATGAAGCAGGTAAATTGAAGTCAGTGGGAATTACCTGCGCTTCCTGCCATTCAACAGTAAATAATTCTTTTGCACCCGGTATTGGCAATCGTTTGGATGGATGGCCAAACCGTGATTTAAATGTAGGTGCGATCATCTCGTTAACGGATAATGCTCAACCAATTGCCAACATGCTGCATGTTGACGGAGGAACATTGAGAACAGTTTTAGGTGCGTGGGGGCCTGGAAAATTTGCAGCGATCCTATTTATGGATGGTAAAGCGCTAAAGCCCGATGGTACGGTTGCCGCTAATTTAATACCTGCAGCATTTGGATTGAAAGGAGTAAATCTTACTACTTATACCGGTTGGGGCGATATTAGTTATTGGAATGCATTTGTAGGCAACTTAGAGATGCACGGCAAAGGAACATTTCATGATGCACGATTGAACGTTCCTGTAAAATATCCTATTGCTGTAGAAAACAAATTTTATGATGTAACAAACAATCCGTATCTCATCACTTCTAAATTGCCTGCCTTGCGGGCCTATCAACATTCTATTGATGCACCAAGACCACCAGCCGGAAGTTTTGACCACGGGGCTGCAGGAAAAGGAAAGGCGTTGTTTTTGACTAAAGCAAAATGTGTCACCTGTCATTCCGGTCCATCATTAACAGATAATAGTCTTCGCAGTGCTGCAGAAATCGGTATTGATGATTTTGAAGCAAAAAGATCACCAACAGGGAAATATCGCACACCACCTTTAGGCGGACTCTTTGCAAGAGCAAAAGGAGGTTTTTATCATGACGGAAGATTTAAAGATTATATGGAGGTAGTGGATCACTACAATAGTTATTTTTTGCTAAATCTTACCACTTCGGAAAAACAAAACCTCGTGGAATATTTAAAGTCGCTTTAGTTTATTTATTGTTTAGTTCCAAAAGCTTTCATCGTTTTTACACTATTAAATTCAAATCTATTAACTCATAAAACTTACAAAGGAGGCCATGCATTACCCTACTTCATTAAATTGCTAATGTTCATACACAGAACGCGGATCACCAAGACGGGTTTTAAAAAATATAAGCAATTGGTGAATCGTACAGTTACAAAATAATTCTCATCTTAGACTAATGATAGAGTCACGGAAATCATATACAGACAGTGAATTGATAACTGCATTAAAAAACAACAAAAGCGTTGATGATGCAATCAGGTTTATATACAGGAATTATTATAGTGTGATTGAGTATTATGTTACAACCAATAACGGTTTTAAGGAAGACGCGGCAGATGTAATGCAAGAAACAATAGTGGCTTTTATTGATATTATTGAGAAAAATAAATTCAGAGGTGAAGCAAGTGTTCAGTCTTTTTTATATACGCTTGCACGAAATATTTGGTTAACGGAATTGCGTAAAAAGAACAGTCGTGAGAACAGGAATACCATTTTTGAAAAAGAAAAGGAAATTGAAGACAAGGAAATAACGCATTACATTTTTTATAACGAACATCAAAAGGCAATCAATAAACTCTTTGAAAAATTAGGCCATGCCTGCAAAAAATTATTATTGCTGGTTTATTATGAGGATATGAATATGAAAGATATTTTAAAACAAATGCCCGATTACAGTAATGAGCAGGTTCTGCGTAACAAAAAATACAAATGTATGAAGCAGTTAGAAGAGATGATAGAAGCAAATGCGCCATTAAAAGCCGAACTAAAAAATGCGTTGATCTATGGACGATAATTTTACAAACGACCTGGAAACCCGGTTGATCAAATACCTGGATAATGAATTGAACGATGAAGAAAAGTTGCAGGTAGAGAGACTTTTGAACAGTGACGATAAGGCGAAAAATATCTATCACAATCTTTTGATCGCAAAGGATGCAGTGCGCAACGTCGGGTTGAGAGCAAAAGTGAAAGCTTTGAATGATGAATTTTTCAATCATACTAAGCAGGCAACAACTGAACGAAATGAAAGGGCAAAAATTATCTCGGGAAGTTTTCGGCGAAACCTTAGAATAGCGCTGAGGGTTGCTGCTGTTTTTATTATTGTTTTGGCCTCATTTGCTGTTTATAAGTATATGAGCACAACAAGCGAAAAACTGTATGCTAACAATTTTATCGAGTATAAATTGCCTGTCAACAGAGGCGATTCTGAACAGGCCGGTCAAATTGATGCGTTGTATAATGCAGGTGATTATCGAGGATTAATTAGTGCAATAGCGAGCAAAGTTCCAAAAACAGCGAATGACCTATTCCTGCTCGGCATTGCGTATTTAAAAAAGGATCAGCCGGTAAATGCCATTGAAGCTTTTCAACAACTACAATCATTGAACAAAAGAACAGGTCAAAGCTTTTTCAAATATGAGACAGATTATTATTTACTGCTTGCTTATATCAAAGCGAAAGAAATCGACAAAGCGAAAAAGCAGTTGAATTTAATAGTGGCAGACAGAAGTCATCCCTATCATGAAAAAGCGAAAGAAATAAGCCAATTAGATTTGAATATATTGAATTGGAAACGGTAAGAAGCTACTTCTTGTGTACAGATATTCCGCTGCGCCATATTAAAAAAGCTAATATCAAAGTGAAAATAAATATAACGAGCGGAAGCAAGCTATGCGAAGGTTGTTTCTCCTCCATTGCTCCTATCAAAACGAGGTGACTCCAATACTGTGGCTGGTGATATTGGCTCAGGGAAGTGTCGTGCAAGAGATCTTTTTTTGCCTGTTGTAAAGCTTTAGAATAGGAGTATCCTTTTGCTACATAGCTGTAAAACTTTTCTGCAATAAATGCAGTTGCCTGGTCTTCGGCTTTCCATAATGAAGTGATAACGTTTTTACAACCTGCTGCAGCAAACGCTCTTGATAAACTTAAAGAGCCTTCGCTTTGTGACATTCTGCCCGTACCCGTTTCGCATGCACTCAAAAATGCAAGATCTGTTTTTGAAAGGTTAAGACTCGCTAATTCGTGTGCATATAATTTGTAAGAAGAGTTGCCTGAATCTGGATAGAAAACAATAAAAGAATTTTCCGGCTCTCTGTTATTAACGGCGGCATGCGTTGCAAGATGAATAATATTTGTATTAGTTGCTTTGGTTAAGAACAGGTTTTTAGTGGCCTGTACATTAATAACCTTTTCTGATTCGGAAAAAGCCTTTATCTCCCCTGCAGATGCCTGTAAAGGAGAGAAACCTCCTGTCGTTTTTGTAATTGAAGCAAATGGTGCAAAAGCAATTTTGTTTTCCAGCTTTCTTTGCCCGGGTGCCGTTAAAAAAGATAAAGCAAACTGATAAATCATTGAATACTGCTCAACCAGGTAACTTCTATCTGGTTTTTGCAATGCTTCAAAAGGAAGATTGATGAATGGTTGATCAGGAACTATAATCAAGGCATGTAAGTTCTGAAGGGATGATTCCAATGGCTGAATTAAATAATTATAGAGGTAGCCGGATAAATCCCGGTTCCCGATATTTTGATTGTGTAGTCCTGAAACAAATTCTTCTGTATTTTTTTTCAGAGCAACATCATTCTTTAAATTATAAATATCGATCGCATTTTGCCTGATAACAAATGCCCTCAGGTTCTTTTCGCCCTTGTAGTAGCAAATGATAGCGGTTTCATCGTTTAAATTTTCCCGGATGCTGTTTACATCCAGAGTATCGTTTACAAACTTCTGCCTGTAGTAACCAGGATAATTATTGTAGGAATTCATAACCTCATGCAACCGGAGCTCCGTATCTGTTATTGAAGACAGAACATTTGCACGACTGGCACTATCGGTATTTTCCTCTAAGGTTGACTTCAATCGGGAAATTTGAATCTTCATCCCTCTTTCCTGTTGAAGCAGCGTATCAGGTATGCCTGTATTTTGTTTGATTGCTGTCTCCTTCAGGGTGATGGCAAGGGAAGTGGCCCTGCTTTTTGATATCCACTCTAATGCTGTTTGTAATAAGGCACCTTGTTTTGTTTCATCATATCTTTTCATTAAAAGATCAATGCCTTTTTTATAGTTACTCAAAACGTTATCTGCAATAAATAATCTTGCCTCATCATTATCTATTGATCTTTTTATATAATCTGCCAGTGCAAAAGCAGAGGTGTAAGCCGATATAGCACCCTGAAAAATATTGGGTTTATTATTGTTTTTTTCAAACAATATTCTGAGACAATTAGCTTTTGCTGCAAGGGCTTTAAAGAGTTCATAACTCGCGAAATCGCCAATGAAATCATCAGGGTTATGAAAAACATCACTGTCGTTGAAATTAAGACTGAGTTGAACCACAGATTGCTGGTAGTCTTTCAAAGCGTCGTCAAACCGGCCTTCTGCCATTTTCATATCACCCCTGTATCTCAATGTTGTTCCATAGAAACTGTTTTTTGCTTTGTAAAAGTTTTCACTGTAAAAACGGGAGGCAGAGTCGAAGTAAGATCCGGCTTTTTTAAATTCCTTTTTTTGTGAATAAGCCAACCCCAATGAATTATAATAAGCCAAAGTATAATTGCTGCTCATGTTATCAACCAGGTTCATGTAGAATAAAGCACTGTCGGGTTGATCTTTGTCCAGATAAATTCTTGCAAGATTGTTTAAAACAGGGGTGGACGATTTATACTCCGCGAGTAGTTGCTTATACACTTTAACCGCTGAATCCAGTTGGCCGGAAAGGCGTAGCGACCCGGCAATATTTGCTTTCATGGCAAATTGTGCTTCTTTCATTTCGGACCTGGTTGCACGGATAATTTCCAGTGCCCTGCTGAAATAAATAATACTTTGCCTGAAATTTCCTTCTTCACTATATAAGGCACCCAAAGAATTGTAAAGATCTTCCGCGTACCCGGCACCGGGATACCGGGCAATGATCTTTTCACCCTGTTTGAAGTAGTGCAGCGAAGAATCGAAAGAACCCTTGTAGTAATGTGTATTACCGATAGATAACAACAGACGGAAAACCAGTGAATCAGCCAGATTGTAATTTTTGTGTATCAGCAAAGCATTGTAAAAGTGCCGCATCGGTTCCTGAATATCGCCGGCTGATCCCTGTAATAATATGCCTGAACGTTCATTGCAGTTATATAACAATTCCGCGGTTGAAGGAGAAAGATTTACTTTTTGAATGATAGTTTTATAATAGGTTAATGCGAGTGAGTCTGTCTGTTCATCTGCAGAACCATTGAATAATTTCTCCGCTTTGGCAAATACACTATAATAGTATTTGTAAGAAGCATTTTTTTGCTGCCAAGGTACCAGGTAACAAAACAATAATATCAGGCAAAAAGAATACTTCAATTTTCCTCCTTTAAGGCACTAAAAATGACAATCGATTCATTACCGGATACTGTAAGCAGAAAATGACTTTTGTTCTCTACCTGCCGGTGATGATAATATAAGCAGGTCTGCACTTCACTTCTTTTTCCCGTGCTGCTACCGGTGTCGGGCTGAAAAGATTTAATTGAGGCGGCAATGAATTGTTGGACAGCAGCAAATCCCGCTTTGCTTTAATTTCTTTTCTCAGACTTAACGGTATTGAAGCTTTGTTTTTGAAATAGTACATCCTTAATGTAAGTTTATTCAATGTTCCTTTGCTTGAATCTGAATAAATCCTGTAGTTAAGAATAAAATCTCTGAAAGCACCTGAAACAGGCGTAGTACCAAAGACGCCGTTTGTAACGGTTTTGTTTAAATTAATCCTGCCTGTGGACTTATTCAGCGCAACACCCTTTGGTTTTATTTGCTGTCCTGCAGGCGGTTCATCTGCAAAGCCATCCTTGTCATCGTCGTCATGCCCGTCATCATATTCTGCTTCTGTTTCCTCCTCACCACCATGCCTTGCTGTAATAGTACCTGTTGCGAACTTTGCATTAAAAACAGGTAAGGCAAGCGTTGTTACGCCAGGTTTTAAAGTGTAGATACTGTCAAGATAATTGATACCTGAAATAGTGATGAATCTCTTACAGGTATCCGAACTACCGCCCGGTACAAACCATACAATATATCTTAGCCCTGTCTCGCTCTTAGTAACATTAATAGCACCCGAAACAGGATTAATACTTAAACCTGAAGGAAAACTTCCATAAGTTCCGGACTGTACCTTTAACGGTTTGACAATGTAATCTGTAGCCGTTTCCTTGAGGTAAAATATGGAATCAGGATAATTGAATTTTCCGCAAACGTTATTCACGGCGTTATTATCGGAAGTTACGGAGACTGGATTTTGCTTGTCTAAACCCATTTCCTTGTTGCAGGAAAAGCTGGTGGTCAAAAAAAGCAAAAAAAGAGAAACAGGGATAATATTATTTTTTATTCGTTTCATGAGCAGGAAATTATAAAGGGCATTACAAACATATTCATTATATCAATGCTGAAAGCCATGCTGTTTGCAATGGCTTTCACATTTTTTAAATTATACGCAGAAAATAGGAAAAGGTAATTACTATACCTCGAATTCTGCCTTCTTTTTCTTACCATTCAGCATAAATTCTACCTCGTACACTTTGTGCCCGTGTTCCTTTTCCACTTCCCATCTTACATTGGTAGCACCGGGATACCTGGAATAAAAAGCGTTTACAATCCTCGAAGGAACTTCTGACTCAGAAATATGTCTTCCATCTCCTTTTTCCATTTTATGAATGGTGTTGAAATGGGTAGTGCCAGCAAATGTTGCAGATGCAATGGCGAGTGATGCAGCTAAAAGAATCTTTTTCATGACGTTTTGTTTTTTTGATTTGAAAGATGTTTTTATGTTCAACTATTTATTTGTTGCACCCGGGAAGTATTATGTAACCAATGTTTCGAAAAAATTAAAAAATATTTTTCAAGGTTTTTAAACACCTGACAAGTGGTGGTCCTTTGGCCCCGACTATTTTATTAAGACTGACGAATGAATAGACAGTCATCAGAGCTCCTATAACTTACTATTCGATGTTACCGCTATTTTATTAATGCCCGTTAAATCACAAATTTTCCTACACTGCAACGCGTTTTTTTGTAGGTTTGAGAGTGATTTGCAAAAAAGACCTACTATGTCAAAGAGAAACTATCTCTCCCTGCTTTTAATTGCAGTTTTCCTACTATTCAATCCCAGCAATAGTTTTGCCCAACCAAGCATATTAGCAAAAGGTTCCTCGGCCCCCACGTTCACCGCAAAGGCCAGCCTGTCAGGAAATGAATTTGATTTTTCCCTGAAAAAAGCGCTTGCCAAAGGACCAGTGGTATTATATTTTTATCCTTCCGCTTATACCGGTGGTTGCGATTTGGAAGCCCATACTTTTGCAGAATTGAAGGATAATTTTACTGCAGCAGGTGCCACTATCATTGGTGTATCGGCAGATGACATCGAGCGATTGAAGTCGTTCTCCTCTCACCCGGATTACTGTGCCGGAAAATTTCCTGTGGCTTCTGACCCGGGAGGTGAAATTGCAGCAACCTACGGTCTGAAGGTTAATCCTGCGCAGCCGGGGGTTAATGACGTACGGGGCGAAGAAGTTACCCATGGCTTCATACCGAGAACAACATTTGTAATCAATAAAAACGGGAAAATCGCAGCCGTTTTTTCATCGGAAACCGACCATATTACACCGGATGAACATGTAAAAAAATCACTCGCAATTGTGAAGGAACTCTAGTTTTTTATCACGGCAGAGCCTTCTATCCTTCCCTATTCAAATAACTGAAACCAGGCGGGTATGTATTGATAACAGGAGCAGAAGAAAATACAAAAAATACCGTGACCATCGGGATGACTTTGAAAATAATATTGCCCATACAAATATTACCGATATTCCATCCTAACCGTTTTACAACTTAAAAGGAAGTTTTGAGCCGTTGGAGTGTATAATTGAAAAGATGGCAAAAGTAACGTCGAGTATTGGCACAGAGCCATACAGAATTGAAATAAAATCGCCAACCGGTAATGTGGTAATTGCCGATGAACCACCAGATAAAGGTGGCAAAGACGCTGGTTTTTCGCCTAAAGAATTATTGGCTTCTGCATTAGCTGCCTGCACCAGTGCAACAGTGAGTATGTACGCTAAGCGAAAGGGATGGGACTTAGAAGAAATAAAAACGGAAATTGAACTGGAATGGGATGAAGCCACAAGCAAAACCATCATTAACCGCACCATTAAATTTATAGGCAACCTTGATGAAAAGCAGAGATCTATATTGCTTTCGGTAGCCAATGCCTGCCCGGTTCACAAGATATTAAGTCATCCGATAACAATCAATACTACTGTGCATCAATGATTGGTATAACCCATTTACTTTATTATGACGACGGTGATAACCGTACCAAGCGAAGTTTGGAATTCCACTTGTTTAGTCTTGGAGTTTCAAACTTCATTTATTGTATTGCTAAAGCTGAATAAAAGTTACAAACCTGAATATAGATGCGGCTAACTTGCAAACTTCGTTAAGCGGGGTAAGAAGCGTCTGCTTTCACCGGCATCCGTAACCTTTCTGACTGCATATAACCCATTACCCGTTCCCTGATGGCAAGATTAATACATAAAGAAACCCGGCAGCCTGCAAGGCGAGCCGGGTTCCAGGAGAACGCTACTTTTGAAGAACCTTGACCGCTTTAATGCAACGGAAACAATAAAACTTACGGCGCTCCCTGTGGCTGCCAGAATCACCGATTTGATGATATCGTCTGCCTGCAAGGCCTTGAAAAGGCTTGTCCCTATGCCGCCAAACAGGGGGGCGAGAGAAACTGACCTGCAATTCGTTTGTATACTTACCATGCCGTTGTATTGCCTAAGTTGAATACTAATGATCTTAGCCCTTTTTATTCAGCAAGGTGTATTGAATTCCAGACAGAGTCTGGCTTTTACTAGTCTCCTTAGTGCGCTTCGCTAACACTAAGGAGAGCAGGGGGAGATACTACCTGTAACCTGCTGCCTGCAAATGAAACAACTCAGCATATCTGCCGTTCAGCGCAAGTAATTCTTCATGACTTCCTATTTCTAATAATTGCCCTTTGTCTAAAACAAGAATCCTGTTCGCCATACGCACTGTTGAAAAACGATGCGATATAAGCACAGCCGTTTTTCCTCTCGTTAATTCAGCAAAGCGCTGAAACACCTGGTACTCTGCACGTGCATCCAATGCGCTGGTCGGTTCGTCGAGAATTAATAACTGCGATTCTTTCATGTATGCTCTTGCCAAGGCAACTTTCTGCCATTCTCCTCCGCTTAATTCAATGCCATTATTAAATCTTCTTCCCAAGGCCTGGTCGTACTGATTGGGTAATCTTTTTACAAGCAGGCTCGCTAAACTTTTTTCTGCAGACTGTTCAATTAAGGGGCGGTTAAACTGTTCATCAATATTACCCACCGCAATGTTTTGTGCAAAGCTCATTTGATAACGCAAATAATCCTGGAAGATGATTCCAATATTTTTTCTCAATTCAAGTAAATCATATTCGCGCAGATCGATACCATCTAATAAAATTCTTCCTTCCGTTGGATCATACAAACGTGCAAGTAATTTTACAAGTGTTGTTTTACCGGCGCCATTTTCACCAACCAATGCCAATTTTTCGCCTGCATGTAAAGT
>JAEZRL010000196.1 GCA_023440945.1 Bacteroidota bacterium | reverse complement strand
GGACAAAGCGCAGCATTTTTCGCGTTTGTTGAAACCATTATTGTATCTGCTTTTAAACAATCCTGCCCGGCTTTATAACCTGATTCATGGCAAACCGGCAAATACGTAAAACCGGACAAGGGTTCATGAAACCACTGAGATGCAGGGAGCGTTCTGAAAATATCAAACAATATCGGTGCTGCGGTATTGATGCCTGTAAGGCCGGGCCGTCCTTCTCCTGTTGATTTTACTACCCAAACTACCACGCAATATTTTGGCGTAATGCCAACAGCCCACCCATCGCGAAAGCCAAAGCTTGTTCCTGTTTTCCAGGCAATGCGTTGGGCAGAAGAAAACAATCCCCATAAACCTTCTTCACCCGGACGCATTACTTCATTCATCGCATTGAAAGTATGCCATAAAGAAGGATAATCAAAGAGCAGTCGTTGACCAATCACGGTTGACCGTTGACGGCTAAGGGCTGACTGAAAATATTTAGGCATGAACCAATCATTTGCATTCCATTTGCCTTTGTTTTTTTCTTCGTGATTATACATTCTTGCCATGCTGCTGTAAACGCCTGCCAGTTCATGAGGCGTTACTTCACACCCGCCGAGTATCAAACTCATGCCATAAAAATCCGCCGGGTTTTTTATCGTCGTAAAACCGCATTGCTGTAATACATCATAAAACCGCTGGTACTTGTATTGCTGTAATAATCTTACAGCAGGAATATTCAAACTTCGTGATAAGGCACGATTGGCCGGTACTGCACCATCATAACCAAGATCAAAATTCTGAGGCGTATATCCACCGATTTGTGTTGGAATATCCGGTATTAATTGTCGTGGCAGCAAACTTCCTTCTGTTAATACCGAGGCATATAAAAGCGGTTTTAAAGTGCTTCCGGGACTTCGCGGTGATGCTAACACATCTACATGACTTTCGAGGGACGGATCACCAGGTTCATACACATTGCCAACATAAGCAAGAATATTTCCTGTTTCAATTTCGGTAACCATTGCCGCAGCATTTCTTACCTGGTTTCCTTTCAATTGCTCGTGATGCAGTTCAATAATATCATTCACCTGTTTCTGTAAATTGATATCAATGGTTGTTTGAATGCGCGGTGTAATCTGCTCATTTGTTTTTTTTAAGGAGAGATATTCTTTTTTAAACCTGTCAAGCAGATGCGGTGCAAGCTGTGGCAATGCTTTTGGTTCACCTGGTAGTGGTTCTTGTTTTGCAAGATAACAGGTTGTTGAATCAATGATATTTTTTGATTGAAGTTTATCAAGCAATTCATTTCGTTTGCGCAGGAATTCTTTCCTGTTTTTCCCAGGATGAACAGAGGATGGAGCGTTAGGAAGTACTGCCAGCGCTGCTGTTTCGCCCCAGCTTAATTTGTCAGCGCTTCTTCCAAAATACCGCCAGGAAGCTGCATCCAAACCAACCACATTACTTCCAAAAGGCGCATTGGAAGCATACAAGGCGAGTATGTGTTTTTTAGAATAAGAGCATTCAAGACGAACAGCGAGAATGGTTTCTTTTAGTTTGCTGATAAAACTACGATTGCTGTTCTTTTCACTTAAACGCGCAACCTGCATGGTTAAGGTGCTTCCACCACTAACTGTTTTTTTATTTTTTATATTTTGAATCGTTGCCCTTACTAAAGCAATGGGATCAACACCGGGATGATAAAAAAAGCGCTTGTCTTCAAAAGTTGTAATGCATTCAATGAACTTATCAGGAATATCTGCATCGTAAGGAAAGCGCCACTGACCATCAGAAGCAATGGTTGCATTAAGAAGGTTACCGTTTTTATCAGTAATAACAAAAGATGCTGGCGCATTGAATAAACGAGTTGGCAACGATAACCAAAACCAAACAAGTAAAACGAGTATAACACTCCAAATGATCTTTGCTCGCAGCGAAAGATGATGAATATAACGGACGATATAATGAAATACTTTTTTCAAACAAAATCCTGATAAGTAAAAGTAGCTTAGTTTAAGGTTCATAAGTCAGGCACAGAGACTGGAACTTATAACTCATCGCTTCCACACATACATGGCATAGTTTTTACGCCTGCTTAATCATGCAGAGATCCTTACTTGTAAAATGGGCACTCATTCTTTTGATAATTGTTTTAAGTTTTACCATTCTTATTACTGCGAAAACGGCGTTGATACCGCTTACACTTGCAGGATTGCTGGCCATGTTATTTATTCCTTTTTCGAACTGGCTTGAAAGAAAACATTGCAACAGGGCACTTGCTTCAATTGTGGCGGTGTTTATTTTTCTAATTGCCTTATCCGGCATAATCAGTTTGTTTTCCTGGCAGCTTGGTAATAAGATTAACGAATTTTCTTCTATTCAACAAAATGTTGCTGAAAAACTGCAAAAGGTACAATTATACTTATATCAACACTTCGGCATCACACCTAATACTCAAAAAGAACTTGTTCAAAATGAAGAAGGCAATAAAGCCGGCGGTATTATTACGTCAATCATGGGCTCTTTGCTTGATGTTAGTTTCAATATACTGCTAATACTGGTGTACATGTTCCTATTACTTTATATGCGTTCGCATATCAAAACTTTTATTTTAAAATTAGTGGCAGAAGAAAGTCGCGAAAAAACAGGAAAGATTATTCGTCAGTCCAGCGAAGTTGCGCAAAAATATCTCTTAGGCACTTTTATTATGATCGTTATGTTATGGATAATGTATGGCATTGGTTTTAGTTTGGTAGGTGTAAAAAATGCCTTATTCTTTGCAGTGGTTTGCGGCACACTGGAAATAATACCTTTTGTGGGGAATCTTACCGGAAATATATTGGCGATATTAATGGTATTATCACAAGGTGGTGGTATAGGCATGGTGTTTAGTGTGCTGATAACTTATTCGGTTGTGCAGTTTATACAATCATACATTATTCAGCCTTACATTGTAGGCGGAGAAGTAAACATCAATGCGCTTGCAACCATTTTTGTTCTGGTTATCGGCGAACTGGTATGGGGCATTGCCGGAATGATATTGGCTATACCTGTAACCGCTATTATAAAGATCATTTTTGATAATATTCCCGCACTTAAGCCTTATGGCTATTTAATAGGCGGAAGTACAAAGCAGAAGAATCAAAGCATCATTTTGAAGTTTAAAAAATGGTTTGGGAAGAAGTGAAGCAATGTAAAAGTTCCCGATAACTTTCAAAGCTTCATTGCTGTTTAACAAAGTTTCTATGATGATTGACGAAGCCTTCATGATCTTCATTCACCTGAAGAAAAATAACAATACGCGATTTAATCAGAAAAATTCTATGAATCATACTTCAGGCTTTTAATCTTTTAATATTTTCACCGATTATAGATTGACTTATGAAGAAAATGTGCCTGCTCGTTTGCTTGCTTTCATACATAACAATAACCAAAGCGCAAACAGCGCTTTCCCCGGAACAATATCTTGGTTATAAA
>JAEZRL010000117.1 GCA_023440945.1 Bacteroidota bacterium | reverse complement strand
TTTCAGGGAAATGAAAATTTACTTTTATACCGCTTATCCTGCGTGGTTCGCCGGCCATAATTTTTGTAATATCTATCTTTGTGCCTTCAAGATCAACATTCATATCTCTTGCCTTAATACCCATAATGGTTAACATGCAACTACCTAAAGCAGTTGCCACAATATCTGTCGGAGAAAAGCGTTCTCCTTTTCCATGGTTGTCTGTTGGTGCATCGGTTTCTACAATAGTGCCACTCTGCAAATGTGTAGCCTGTGTTCTCAGATCGCCTTTGTAAATAATTTCAGAAGTCATTGCTCTAATTTTTTATAAATTTACAAGTATCAAACCAATCATTGTGAAAAGGATATATTACGTACTGGTGTTGTGTCTTGCATCGGCAATTGCTTTTAGCCAGGAAAAAAAACTAACAAAGGAAGAAAAACGGGAAGAGCGTAAACAGCGCATCAATCAATTAATAAAAGAAGAAGAAGAAGGAGCGCTCATCTACTCAAAACAAAATGCTTTCGCCGCCAAATTAAGCACGGATGGATACGGCGTTTTTTATGAACATGGTAAATACAAAACCATTAGGCAAACTAATTTATGGTGGCTTGAATTAGGCGAACGAAAAAATCCAAAAGAAAAAAAATTCACGCTTACAGATCAAAGCGGATTTTTTGCTGTTGGTAATCCCTATGTTTTCGGAAAGATCAATAACTTTTATTATCTCAAACTTGGTTTTGGTCAACAAAGATTGATCGGAGGTAAAGGCAATAAAAATGGCGTTGCAGTCTCGGCTATTTACGGCGGCGGACTTAGCGGCGGATTTTTAAAACCATATTATCTCAGCGCCACTGATTCTACCGGCGGTTCTGCAACAGATGTAAAATACAGCACGGCAACCGATGGTATTTTTCGCGATCCCGGTCTTATTATTGGTTCTTCCGGTTTTACAAAAGGTTTTAACGAAATCAAGTTTACTCCCGGCGCTCATGCAAGATTTTCTTTACGTTTCGATTATGGCCGTTATAACGAAATTCTTTCTGCTATCGAAGTAGGCGTTAATGCTGAGTATTATGCTAAAGATATGCAGATAATGCTCGATGTTCCCGGTAAAAAGTTCTTCTTCAACAGTTATATCTCCCTCGTTTTTGGTAAGCGAAAGTGATTTAATTTTGTCGTTCATTTGGGTACCGGCGTTAGTACTGCTATTTAACTTCGTTGTGTCACTCACTTGTACGCCTTTATCGCTATTCAGCAAAAGACGCATTCTTAATTAAATACAGAAAGGCATTATATGCAAGAGTTACCGGTTATAACAGGAGAAACTGCACAGGAAACAAAACTTAAAAAACCGAGTTGGCTTCGTGTAAAACTACCTATAGGTGAAAGTTATAAACATGTCCGCAACCTGGTTGATACACATAAACTTCATACAATTTGTGAAAGTGGTAATTGTCCTAACATGGGCGAATGCTGGGGAGCAGGTACTGCAACCTTTATGATATTAGGTAATGTATGTACGCGCAGTTGTGGTTTTTGCGCCGTAGCAACAGGCCGTCCCGATGCTGTTGACTGGGATGAACCGCAGCGTGTGGCTGAAGCCATCCACTTAATGAAAGTGAAACATGCGGTTATTACAAGTGTTGACAGGGATGAATTGAAAGATGGTGGCTCTATCATCTGGTACAATACCATCAAGGCCGTAAAAGCTTTAAATCCGGATACAACACTTGAAACGCTTATCCCTGATTTTAAAGGCCAGGTTGAAAATATCCAACGCATTATTGATGCTGCACCCGAAGTGGTAAGTCATAATGTGGAAACGGTTGAACGTTTAACAAGGCAGGTTCGCATACAGGCAAAATATCGTCGCAGTCTGGAAGTGTTACGCGTTTTAAAAGAAGGTGGCATGCGAACCAAGACAGGCATCATGCTTGGCTTAGGCGAAACCAAAGAAGAAGTTATTCAAACGCTGGAAGATTTAACAGGTGTGAATGTTGATGTGATAACTTTAGGGCAATATCTTCAACCTACTCAAAAACATTTGCCTGTGCATCGGTTTGTACATCCCGATGAATTTGCAGAACTGAGAGAGATCGGTTACCAGTTGGGTTTTGATTATGTTGAAAGCGGTCCATTGGTTCGTTCTTCTTATCACAGCGAAAGACATGTGTTTGAAGGTTATGGCAGAAAAAAATGGATGGCAGAAAAACAAAGTCCTGTTGCCCAGTTATAAGCTCAGACTTCTTATTATCATTCGTTAAGTTGCAGCAAAAGCAGTTTGCATGCTTGTCTCAACTGATGAATGTTTTTTCTTGAAATAAACAGCCGCTATAACAGTTCCTGCGATACAAAAGAAAGTAAGGATAAGAACGGCATTGATAAAAAAGCTGGTCCAGGAAAGATGCAGGCCAATAAATTCCTTTAAAAATAACACCAGTACCGTTCCGAGATAACCAAAAGAATCAGAGATATAAATAAGAAAACCAACATTGCTTTTAACCCTGTAACTCGCTATCATTCTTTCAAAATACAAAGCATTGAATGGAACATAGCTGAGGTATAAACCTGTTCCCACCAACGTCATCCATACATAAGGACTGATAAAACTTTTCATAAAAAGGAAAGTAGAAAGCAATGCCACTACATATCCGCTGATAATGATGTAATGATTGATCATAAAAGCTCGGATATTATTCTTCACCAGGATAAGCAAACTCATACATAGCAATACGATCACAGAAACCGGAACTTCTGTTTTGGTAAAGATGGCTGCTTTATCGCCATAACCTAATTCCGTCCAGATTTCATTAGCAAAATTATCCCGGAAGTCTCGCATAATAGTTAACAGTACATACGTAAACACAATTATTACAATGCCCGGCAAAAATTTTGAAAGAAATATTTTTCGTTCCGCTTTGCTCATTGGTTTACGGACACTTCGCATTTTAATATCTTCTTCTGTTGGCGGTGGCGCATGATTCAATAACCATGTAAATAAAAGTATAGGCGTTACGAAAAAAGCACCTGTAACAAAAGGCATCCACATTTCTGTTATATGCCAGTTCAATACGATCGATTTACCTATTGTTTTCACCACACCGGAAGAAAAAATAAAACTAGTTGCCAGGATAGCGCCCATAAGTTCTGTTGTTTTTCTTCCTTCTAAATAACTGAATACGATGCCCCAGAACATGCCTAATGGAAATCCGTTAATAAGAAGAAAAATAATATTATACGGTGCAGGAATGATGGCGAATAATAACAAGGCCGCCCATGCAACAAGTATTAGCCATACCATGGCTGAAGCTCTTTTTTGTGGGGGCATGCCTGAAATAAAACGAATGCCGTAAAACTTACTCAGCATATAACCGATAACTTGCGCTGTAACAAGCCATACTTTATAATCAACATGCAAAAAATACATTCCTTCAAATCCGGCTGCAGTGAAAGGTTTACGAAAAGCAAACATGCAGAAGTAAACACCAAAAGAACAAATGGCAGCATAAAGAGATAAAAACCATGTTGGAGCATGTTGCAATTTCGTTTTTAAAGCCTGGGATTTGAACATGTAATGAAATAAAACTTTAAGTTGAAAAGTGAATATAGTACTTTAAAAAATTAAGTTTAATACTATTGATATTTAAACGACAACGACACAGACACACAAAGTTTACACAACAAAGAATTAATATAAAGAGCCTGGAATAACTAACAAACGAAAGTTTATTTGTTGTAAAATATTTTGGTACAAAAAAAATTGCTGTTTACTTTCGATGCGCAAATGAAAATTACAACTACCACAAAGCGCATTAAGAAGACCATCCTGAACGGGAAGGACTAAGCGTTTGTGTGTATGAACATAAATAAAAGCCTTCCCGAATAAGGGAAGGCTTTTTTGTTAACTCCAGCCATGAAAGGGAGTTGCGAAATACTTTTGAGGTCGGACAAATAGTTGAACAGAGAACAAGGCGTTGAAGTGAGTGACACAACGAAGATGATAGTAGCAGTGCAGTTAAGTGCATAAGAAATTTTATAAAAACAAAACATAAAACCTAAAAAAATGAAAGTTGCTGTAGTGGGTGCTACAGGCCTGGTTGGCACCAAAATGTTACAGGTATTAGCAGAAAGAAATTTTCCTGTAACGGAAATAGTTCCAGTTGCTTCTGAAAGATCTGTTGGCAAGGAAGTAGAATTTAAAGGAAAGAAATACAAGGTGGTAAGCATGACCGACGGCATCGCTGCAAAACCTGATGTAGCAATATTTTCAGCAGGCGGCGGAACATCATTGGAGTGGGCACCGAAATTTGCAGAAGCAGGAATTACTGTAATTGATAACTCCAGCGCATGGAGAATGGACCCTTCTAAGAAACTGGTGGTTCCGGAAATTAATGCAGACGCCTTAACAGCAGATGATAAAATAATTGCAAACCCTAATTGCTCAACCATTCAAATGGTTGTTGCATTAAATCCTTTGCATAAAAAATACAAGATCAAAAGAATTGTGGTAAGCACGTATCAAAGTGTCACAGGCACAGGTAAAAAAGCCGTTGATCAATTATTTGGTGAAAGAGCAAAAGCAGAAAAAGAAAATGGTGAATATCCGATGGCCTATAAATATCCGATTGACCTGAATGTTATTCCACAGATTGATGTGTTTTTGGATAACGGTTATACCAAAGAAGAAATGAAGATGGTGAAAGAAACCTGCAAGATTCTGCGGGACGATAGCATTCGTGTTACGGCCACCACCGTTCGTATCCCCGTTATTGGCGGTCATAGTGAAAGTGTGAATGTTGAATTTGAAAATGATTTTGACCTGGATGAAGTAAAACAATTATTGCGTGAAGCACCCGGCGTTGTTTTGCAGGACGATCCTTCTGAACAACAATATCCGATGCCTTTATGGGCGCATGAAAAAGATGAAGTTTTTGTAGGCAGGTTAAGAAGAGATGAAACTCAGCCTAATACTTTAAACATGTGGGTAGTAAGTGATAACCTGCGCAAAGGTGCGGCAACAAATGCAGTTCAGATTGCAGAATATTTGAATCAGCAAGGTTTGTTGTCATAATATTTCAATTACAGATCATCAGGATTTGCCTGGCAAAAATGAGTTTAGTTACTGGCATTATTTTGTGTGTTATAAGAAGAGTTTCTTTTTTCATGTAAATAAAAAATAATTTTTTATGGCAGAAGATAAAAACCGAAATACACCGAATAACAATAGTGATAATAAAGGTTTTGAGAAAGACGTTAATGCAGCGTCCTCTAAACCTAAAATGCCACAGCAGGATCCTGATGATCTTCCTGATTCCGAACGTGACATGGAACGTTTGCAGCCTGAAACTACTATTATCAATCTTCCTGATGTAGATGATATTCCCGGGCAGGAACATATTCATGTGCCTTCTTTGGGTGAAATATCCGATACTACCATATCTTCTGACGATGAAGAAGGCGAAGATATTTTTGATAATGATAAGAACACAAGAGACAGCTGATAGTACAACAGTCGCTTCTTTAAAAAAACATCCTCATTTCAATAATTTTGTAGAAAAAATTTCCTCTTATTTTCTTGTTTTCTGAAACAATTTTTATAGTATTTCTTTTAACACTTCCTTATTCCAAAATAAGTAAACATCGTTTAATAATAATATTTAAGTAACTCATCGATTTAGCTTGTAAGCTATTGATAGTAAAAGATATAAAGTCTTAAAAAGACTGTTTTCGTTCCATTAAAATAATGCGTCAGTTTACAGCAGCTATTATGATGAAATGAAATTTTAAATCATTAAAAACAATATCAAAAAGGCATAATTCTGGCAACTATCAGAACATATTTGTTAACCTAAAAATCTAACATTATGGCTTACAATGATAGAAACAGAAGTTGGTCTGATCGCGATGACTGGAATCGTGACCGCAACAGGTATGATGATAACGATTATAACCGTTTCACTGGAAACAATCGCCGCAACTATAATGAACGACGAAATAATGACGATAATTATCGTGGCAATTGGGATATTGAAAGAAATGATTATAACGAAAGCCGTTATAACAGAACCTGGAATAACCGTTCTGATGAAGACCGGCGTTACGATGATAGAAGGATGAACAGTAACAGGTGGAACGATTATCGTGATGCTCCTGCCATGGGAACTTATACAGGTTACGCAGGACAAATGGGCCCGACAGAAGGCGTTCCGGGTTTTGGTACTGGTAATGATTATGATCGGGATTACAATTACAGAAATCGCAATTACAACAGGGATCATGACAACAATTACAGGAGAAGAAATGACAGAGACTGGTGGGACAAAGCGAGTGATGAAGTCTCATCCTGGTTTGGTGATGAAGATGCAGAAAGAAGACGTGAACGAGATAAACGTGAAGATCATCGCGGTAAAGGGCCAAAGAATTATAAACGTTCAGAGGACCATATAATGGAAGATGTATGTGTTCGTTTGTCAGAACATCCTTATATAGATGCCTCAGACATTATGGTTACAGTTAATGGTACCGAAGTCACACTAAGCGGTACGGTCGATGACAAACAAACAAAAAGAAAGGCAGAAGATGTAGCTGATTCAATATCCGGTGTAACAGATGTGCATAACCAGTTGCATGTAAGAAGTGCTTCTGACAGGTTAAACACTACTTCAAATACAAACACAACTTCTGAAAATAAAACATCGGCTTTCAGCAGTAATAAAAACGCTGTAAATCTTACTTGACAGAAGTGGAAATAAGATAAAAAAAGACCACAATGATTTTTACTCGTTGTGGTCTTTTTATTTTTAATTGTCTTTCTTACAGAGTTTATCTTACCTCTGCCATATCAGGAATTGCTTCTACTTTATATTCACCTGCATCCAGTTTTTGCTTGGTTTCGTTGAATGCTTTCAAGGTAATGTCAATATCTTCATCGGTATGAGCAGCCGTAGGAATAAGGCGATAAATGATATGTCCTTTCGGAATAACCGGATATACAACAATAGAACAGAACACGCCATAATTTTCACGCAAGTCCATCACCATTGCAGTTGCTTCTTCTACGCCGCCTTTCATATAAACCGGTGTAACAACTGAATCTGTTTTACCAATGTCAAAGCCTTTTTCTTTCAAACCCTGTTGCAAACGTGTAGCGTTGTGCCATAATTTTTCACGCAGTTCCGGCATGGAGCGAAGCATATCCAAACGCTTTAAATTACCAATAACAATTGGCATCGGTAAACTCTTCGCAAAGATTTGTGAGCGAATGTTATAACGAATATAATCTACAATAATTCTTGGCCCGGCAATAAAAGCACCAATTGAAGCCATTGATTTTGCAAACGTAGAAAAGTAAAGGTCTATCTCATCCTGGCAACCCTGTTCTTCACCAGCACCAGCACCTGTTTCGCCAAGCGTTCCAAAACCATGCGCATCATCAACCAATAAACGGAATTCATATTTCTTTTTCAGATCGCAAATTTCTTTCAGTTTTCCCTGGTCTCCTGCCATTCCAAATACACCTTCCGTAATAACTAAAACGCCACCTGCGCCTTGTTTTTCAATCAACGCACTGGCACGTTCCAACTGCTTTTCGCAGTCTTCCACATCGTTGTGTTTATATACGTAGCGGTGACCGGTATGTAATCGCAAGCCATCAATAATACAGGCATGGCTTTCTGCATCGTAAACAATAACATCGTGCCTGCTGCAAAGGGCATCAATAGCACTCATAATTCCCTGGTAGCCGTAATTCAATAAAATAGCATCTTCTTTATGTTCAAATTCAGCCAGTTCTTTTTCCAGTTGCTCGTGGTAAGTTGAGTTACCGCTCATCATACGTGCACCCATCGGTAAAGCCAAACCAAATTTTGCCGCCGCATCTGCATCCACTTTTCTTATTTCAGGATGATTCGCCAGCCCTAAATAATTATTCAAGCTCCAAACAACCACTTCTTTTCCGCGAAACTGCATCCGGCTGCTTATTTCACCTTCTAATTTTGGAAATGTATAATACCCGTGAGAACGTTCACGATGCTGGCCAATAGGCCCGTAATTATGGATCAATCTTTCAAAAATGTCTGCCATACCTCTTTATGATTTTCAAATTTTATTGATAGGGAGATTAATTTTTTTGTAACCGGCAATAGCTCTTGTGGCATCGTCCCTTGTGTCACTCACTTCAACTGTATAGCTGTGAGCGGCAGGGAAAAACTGCGATTAACTATTGTTGAATTTGAAAAAATTGATGCAAAGTTAACCGATTCAGGGCAAAAGGGAAAGTCAATTATTAATGAGCTTTTGCAGTTACTAAGTTTTAGGACAATCGTAAAACACAATAGAAGAAACAATAATCAATTGACCTTCAGCCATAAAAGGAGAATAAGAAATCTATTTTTAATTCTTCTGCAATTTATAATTTGTAACTTTAAGGCAAAACCATTTTCTGCTTTTCATTCCAATATTTACAACTGCCTTTGATATAATAGCCTCTTTCTGTTTTGCTTCTCTAACCGTTTATTTTTCAACACTTACATT